>JAZKJM010000002.1:0-121473 GCA_040384265.1 Pseudomonadota bacterium
TGCACACCAATTCCTACCAAAAATGACAGAACGATGCAGAGGGAAGATACAAGTTAGTAAACCTATCAACAGAAAGGTTGCGTTGGTCTTTAGGCTTGCGCCTTGGACATACACCAGCGCCTCCCCGACCATACGTCGAGGAGTGCTTTGCGGTCGCACTTAAACCGCTGTTGATAGAGGTTACTACACCCCAAGCGCGCTACCGCACCTATAATTTTCATAGGTTGTTTTGCTCTTACATGCAAATTTTAATGCGTGTTGGCGAAAAAGCGCACCTGCAAGTATAAAGTTTTGCCCACTGGTACATTAGCTAATGGAGTGGGAGCCATTCAATTTGAAAAAGCGACGCTCTAGCGTAGGCCAGCTTGACTTAAGGTATCTCCCCACCACTGCATCATGTTGCGGCGCGCGGGGAAATGTTCCGCATGGTCGTAAGCAGCACGAACGCGGTTGCGCTCCTGGTGTGCAAGCTGGCGCTCAATTACGTCGCGTTCGAATAGACCGCTTTCATTGAGAATCGTTGATGCTGTAGCGCGGAAGCCATGCGACGTCGCTCTATCTTTGAAACCCATCGCATAGAGGGCAAATAGTAGCGTGTTGCTGGTCATGCCTTTTGTAACAGCCCGCTCGTTAGGAAAAACATAGGCAGACTTACGTTGCAGCCCTAGGCGCTTTAAGAGGCGCAATATCTCGCATGCTTGCGCTGAGAGCGGAACAAGATGTGCTGTACGCATTTTCATGCGATCAGCAGGAATGAGCCACTGTGCGCCATCTAAGTCGATTTCAGACCATTGTGCCTGACAGAGTTCATTCGGGCGCACCATCGTCAACATAAGAAGCTTGATCGCTAATTTGGTTTTATCGCTGCCATCGTAAGCTTCTAGTGCTTCTACAAACGACGGCAGTTCTTGTTTGGTAACATAGGCACGGTGCTTTCTCTCGCCTGTCTTTAAAAAACCACGAAGATTGATAGAGGGGTTGCTCTCTGCGCGTTCTGTAATGATAGCATATTGGAATACTTGCCCACAAATTTGTACTGCTCTGCGCGACAATTCGAGTGCCCCACGGTCTTCAATCGCCCGCGCGACCTTTAGAAGCTCAGCGGCTGTAATGGCGCTGATTGGACGGTTACCAATTTTGGGAAAAACGTCATTCTGCAGGCGCTGCATGATTTGCTTTGCGTAATAGGGCGATTTCTTTGCCCATTTCCATTCGTGCCACTCGCGAGCAACATGCTCGAAAGTATTGCGATCCTTGGTGATAGCCAGCTGGCGCTGCTGCTTTTTATACTCGGCTGGGTCGATATTCTTGGCTTTCAGCTTTCGAGCATCGTCTCGCTTCTCACGAGCCTCAGCAAGGGACAAATCGGGGTACAAACCGAAGGACAAAACCTTCTCTTTGTTTAACCAGCGGTACTTAAAACGCCAGCATCTACCTCCTGTGGGCGTAACATAGAGATATAAACCGCCACTGTCGCCTAACTTATAAGGCTTTTCCTTCGGTTTTGCATTTTGGATTTTGAGCTGATTAAGCGGCATAATGGGGGTATCCTATTTTAGGGTAACCCAGTTTGGGGGTATTTAGGGATTGGAATACCCCCATTTGGGTCTGGCTGTCCTGAAATTTGACTGGATCATACCAGACATGGAATTCCATGTAAATGGCTCATTGCCTGGGCTTTCAAGGACTCCCCAGGACATCCTTGGAAGCTAAACTGGTGGAGGGAGCAGGATTCGAACCTGCGAACTCATAGAGGGCAGATTTACAGTCTGCTGCCATTAACCGCTCGGCCATCCCTCCACGGGAGCCTTTTAGGAAGGGTATCCTGCTAAGCCATGTTGCTTCCTGTGTC
Source organism: Pseudomonadota bacterium (assembly GCA_040384265.1). GTDB lineage: Bacteria > Pseudomonadota > Alphaproteobacteria > Rickettsiales > UBA3002 > QFOX01. The sequence goes on from JAZKJM010000002.1 coordinate 1,853, forward strand.
AATGGGAAGCTCAACAATGTTTGAACGGCCCAAATAAGTGATATTGTTCATTATTCACCATATTGGGCGGTATAAAATGGATAAGCCATGGGTTGCATAATCATTCCCCCCTGCCTACCATATTGGTAGAAAAGCAAGCCCGGCGCACCGCCTGCCTGCTGATTCAGTCCCGGCGATGTCGAGAACCCAGGCAGGCATGACAAGATACTGTGCCGAGCGGGCCAACGATCACTCGGAAGGCTGCAGCCGCCATTTGTCAGCTTTGCTGAGGCGCTTGATTTCTATCTCGCGTTTCAGGGCCTCACTTTTTGTCAGGTGATGCTCCGTAAAAATTACTGCATACGGCCCGCGCCCTCGGGTATACTTAGCGCCCGTGCCATTCGCATGCTTTTCCAACCGCACCGCAAGGTCAGTGGTGATGCCCGTATACAGGCTTCCATCCGCGCATTGCAGGATATAAACGATCCACGGTGAGGCCAGATTGGAAATGGTTTTCATCATTGCTGTGATCCCATAGAATCCTCTAAACTGCCGGCAGGATACCAACACTCGCACACTGGCGGAAATGTTTTGTGCGATAACCGCCACCCGGCATAAGAGGAACGCCATGAAAGCCTTTACCTACCACACAGCCCACGCGCTTGACCAATTCAGCCTGGCGCTGCAAACCGTTGCGCAACCTGCCCTCCAGCCCACCGACCTGCGGGTTCAGGTGAAAGCCTTCTCGTTTAACCCGGTTGATTACAAAATCCGCCAGAGCCGCAGCGCGGCGGACGGCGTACCCGTGATTTTAGGGTGGGATGCAGCAGGCATCGTCGAAGCCGTTGGGGCCAATGTCACCGGCTTCGCACCCGGCGATGCGGTCTATTATGCCGGAGAGTTCAATCGCAGTGGCAGCTATGCGCAACAACAGCTGGTCGATTACCGCTTAGCCGCCCATAAACCTGCATCGCTCGATTTTGCGGACGCAGCCGCGTTGCCCCTCACCGCCGTCACCGCCTATGAGGCATTGTTTGAGCGCAATATCACCTATACGGCCGATAGCCACGTGCTTGTCATTGGGGGCGCCGGCGGCGTCGGATCCATGGCCGTGCAATGGCTGAAGGCGCTCACACCGGCCACCGTTATCGCCACCGCCACCCGGCCCGATACCATTGCCTGGGTGAAGCAGATGGGCGCCGACCATGTGATTGGCCGCGACCTGCCATCCGAACTAGCGCGCCTGGGCATTCCCGCGCTCGATGTCATCTTCAGCACCACCCACACCAAGGATTACCTATCGGTGATCCCCCAGCTGCTGCGGCCATTCGGGCATCTTGCCGTCATCGATGATCCCGAGACCCTGGATATCCGCCCCTTCAAAACCAAGGCGCTCTCGGTGCATTGGGAGTATATGTTCAGCAAAGCCATGTACGGCTACATGCCCGAAACCCAAGGCGCAACCCTCGCCCAACTGGCAACACTGGTGGATGCAGCACGCATCAAAACCACCCGCACAAAAACCTTATCCGCCACCGTCGAAAACCTGCGTCTCGCCCATGAAACATTGGAGCACGGCACCGCATTCGGCAAATGGGTGATGGCCTGGTAGCCGCGCCCTACCCCATCGACCGTATCAACCATTTGATGGGATAAGCCGCAGCCATCACCGTGCCTAAACCACCGCACCACAGGGCGACGAACCATGCCCATTGCCGCGCTTTGGGGTGCGCTTCAAACCAGCGCCCTGCCCGCTCAATACATATGTTCATGGCTACTTTTTCCCCGGAAAATGTAATAACAATAGCCGGTGTACCCCAGAATGACCGGCAATAACGGCGCCACGCCACACAGCATCAGCGACAGGCCCGGCCCGGAAGCCGCCGCATCCCAGATCGTGTATTGGAACGGAATGATCCACGGAAAAATGCTGATGCCCAACCCCAGATACCCCATCAGGAAAATGCCAATACTGCAAAGGAACGGCCGGTATTCACGCTTCTGGCGATGCAGGTCGCGCCACACCAAAGCAAACAGTGCCATCGTTATCAGCGGGATCGGCAGCAGGTAATAAATATTGGGGCTGCTGAACCAGAAGCTCTTGATCTGGGCATTGAGAAACGGCATGGCAATGCTCACCAGCGCCATGAAAATACCCACAAAGCCGAGCACATACGACGCCACTTTGCGCGCCCATTCCATGGTCACATCTTCGGTTTTCATCACCAGCCAGGTGGAGCCAAGCAGCGCATAACCAAACACCACGGCGATGCCGGTCATCAGGCTGAAACCCGTCGCCCAATCGAATGGGCCGCCCGAGAAATCACGGCCATCGACCGACACCCCTTGCACGAACGCGCCCAGAATCATCCCCTGGCAGAACGCCGCACTCAGCGACCCATAATGGAACGCATAATCCCAGATACGCCTCGATTTTCCATGCGCTTTGAAGCGGAACTCGAACGCCACACCACGCAGGATGAGGCCAAGCAGCATCATAATGATCGGCATATAAAACGCCGGCAGCAACACCGAATAGGCCAGCGGAAATGCCGCGAACAAGCCCCCCCCGCCCAGCACCAGCCATGTTTCATTCCCATCCCAGAACGGGGCGATGGAGTTCATCATCCGGTCGCGGCATTTATCCGACGGCGCGAAAGGAAAAATAATGCCGATGCCCAGATCGAACCCATCGAGCAGCACATACAGGAAAATCGCCGTCGCAATCAGCACACCCCAGATAAGCGGCAAATCCATCGCGGAAGAAAAATCAAACATCGTGCTCTCCCTTGGTCGTCGCCGCTTTCGTCACCGTCGCTTCAACACTGTGACGGTAGAACTGCTCTTTCTCTTCCGCCGCCGGGATGCCCTTGCCGATTAGCTTCAGGATATAGTAACTGCCCGCACCGAACACGAACACATACATCACCACAAACGCCAGCAACGACCACGCTACCTGAGGCCCAAGAATCGCCGGCGATACCGAGTGGGAGGTGAGAATGATGCCATATGCCGTATAGGGTTGCCGGCCAATCTCGGTCACAAACCACCCCGCCAGCAGCGCGATGAAACCCGATGGCATCATCAGCATCCACCACCCCTGCAGCCAACGGGTGGTGAACAGCCTGCCACGGAAATACTGCACCGCGCTCACCACACCAATCAGCACCATCAGCATGCCCAGCCCCACCATCACGCGGAAGGCAAAGAACACCGGCTTCACCGGTGGGTGTTTGCCTTCAAATGCGTTCAGCCCCTTGATTTCACCATCGGGATCATGGGTCAGAATCAGGCTTGCGGCTTTGGGAATGCCCACTTCAAAATCATTGCGGCGCTCCTTCTCGTTGGGCACGGCAAACAGCAGCAGCGGCACGCCTTTGCCCGTCTCCCAGATCCCCTCCATCGCCGCCACTTTTGCCGGCTGGTATTTCAGCGTGTTCAACCCATGCATATCGCCGATCAGCACCTGCGCGGGCGCCACCAGCGCCGCCATGATGGTTGCCATGCCAAGCATCAACCGCGCCTGCGGCAGATGCCGTTTCTTCCAAAGGTAAAACGCGCCCACCCCGCCCACCACAAACGCCGTGCTGAGATAGGCCGCCGTCACCATATGCGCCAGGCGATACGGGAACGATGGATTGAAAATAATCTCCAGCCAGTTGGTCGGCATCAACCGCCCATCCGCTGCGATGCTGAAGCCCTGCGGCGTCTGCATCCAACTGTTCGCCGAAAGAATCCAGAAGGCAGAAATCAACGTGCCAATGGCCACAATGCAGGTGGAAACAAAATGCATCCGCTGGCTGACGCGCCCCCAGCCAAAAAGCATAATGCCAAGGAACGAGGCTTCGAGGAAAAACGCCGTCAACACCTCAAACCCAAGCAATGGCCCCAGCACATTAGCCACCCGATCCGAAAACACCGACCAGTTCGTGCCAAATTGATACGACATCACCACGCCCGAGACGACGCCCATGCCAAACGCGACCGCAAAAATCTTGATCCAGAATTTATAAAGATCCCGGTAGCGCTCGTCGCCCGTGGCCAGCCAACGCCACTCCACCACGGCAAGAAAACTCGCCAACCCAATGCTGAGTGCCGGGAACACGATATGAAAGCTGATCGTGAATGCGAACTGAATCCGCGCGAGTAAAATCGGATCGAAGTCCATTAGCGTTTCCCCTTCTTCTTTTTGCCCGCGGGAATAAAGGGAATTTTATCCTTCATTTCATAAAGCTTGTAGACTTTGGAACCCAGCTTCAGCAGGTTCACCAGCCGCTCCGTCTCCATTTTCTGCATGTCCTGATACCAGCCGGTGAGCATCTCGATCAGGTCATGCATCTCCCGCATTTTTTCCTGCGCGTGCCGTTCCGCCGCACCGGATGGGTTTTCCAGCATCACATCGCGCAGCATGGAAAGCGTCGGCTCGATTTCGCGCTTGCGACGCTCCTCCACCAAAGTGCGCACAATCTCCCACACATCGTCGGGCGTCGTGAAATAATCGCGGCGATCCCCCGGCAAATGCTTCATGCGCGTCAGGCGCCAGCTATCCAGCTCCTTCAGCCCCATGCTGACATTCGAACGCGAGAAGCCCAGCGCCTCGGCAATGTCCTCCGCATTCAGCGGCGTCGGCGAAACGTAAAGCAGCGCATAGATCTGCCCCACCGTGCGGTTAATGCCCCAGCGGCTGCCCATTTCACCAAAATGGAGCACAAACGACTGAATGATCGGGGTCAGCTTCATAGACATTCCTCTAATTTCAGTAATTACTGAAATTAGAGGAATGTCTGCATACGGTCAACCCCCATTGCGGCCAATGGCGGCTAAAATGCACGAAATAAATGCTTGACCAATTAAATGGCTTTGTGCCATTATATATTTATTGGCACAAAGCCATTTAACAGAGGGCCCCATGAGCATTGTTGTAAACGGCAAAGAAATACAGCATTTTAACTTCCCTGGCGGGGAATGCCACGTAAGGCTGGGCGATATTAGCATTGGCGATACGGTTGCCATCATCGCCCATCTCTACAATGCGGACGATATCCTGCGGCTATTGCTGAGCGTCAATGCCATTCGGACCGTCAATCCCCACGCGGTGATCGATCTCACCCTCCCCTACTTCCCGTATGCGCGGCAGGACCGGGTATGCAACCCCGGCGAAGCATTCAGCGCGAAGGTGATGGCAGATTTAATCAACAGCATGGCATTACGCCAGGTGCGCATCTGCGACCCCCATTCGCAAATCACCGTGGATTTGATCGAACGCTGCCACGTAATCGGGCAAGCGGACATCCTTGCCGGGAGCGCCGTCGAGCAGCTCATTCGCGAAAAAAGCCTCACCCTGATTTCGCCCGACAAAGGGGCCGCCGTGCGCATTCAGCCGGTGCTGCACTATTTGCAGGCGCAAGGCATCGCTGCGGATAGCTGTTTCTGCACCAAGGTCCGCGACCCGTTGACCGGTGAAATCACCAAAACGGATATTCCTGAAAACGTGGCCGGCAAAGACTTCATCATGATCGACGATATCTGCGACGGCGGCCGCACCTTCATCGAACTTGCCAAAGTGCTGAAAGAGCACGGCGCGGGCGCGCTTTATCTCTACGTGACCCACGGCATCTTCTCCAAGGGTCTCGATGTCCTGCGGCCCTATTTCAACCATGTTTACTGCCTGCACAGCTTTCTTGCTCCCACAGAGCGCGACGATCAATTTCTTACCATGATGGAGTACCTGTATGCGTAACAACCCACTGACCGCGATTGATTTCTACAAGGCCGACCACCGCCGCCAATATCCGGAAGGAACGACCGAGGTCTATTCCAACTTCACCCCGCGCAACAGCCGCCTTGCAAAGGTGTTGCAGGAGACATTCGATCATCGCGTCGTCTTTTTCGGCCTTCAATATTTCATCAAGGATTTTCTCCAGGAAACATGGGAAGAGCAATTTTTCAAAAAGGATAAAGCAACCGTCATCGCTGCCTACAAGCGGCGCATGGACGCCGCGCTCGGCAAAGACACCATCGCGATGGACCACATCGCCGCCCTGCACGATCTGGGCTACCTGCCCATCCGCATCAAAGCGCTGGAAGAAGGCGTCCGTGTTCCAATGGGCGTGCCCGTGCTCACCATTGTCAACACCCACCCGGATTTCTTCTGGTTAACGAATTATATCGAGTCGGTGATTTCCTGCTATTTATGGAAGCCGCTTGTGTCAGCGACCACCGCCTTCGAATATAAACGGCTGCTAACGCACTATGCGATCAAGACCGGCATCCCGCTTGATTTTGTGCAATTCCAGGCGCACGACTTTTCCTTCCGTGGCATGTCTGGCCCACAGGACGCCGCGATCAGCGGGGCCGCCCATCTCACCTGCTTCTGGGGAACCGACACCGTTCCCGCGATTGACTTGCTGGAAGATTATTATGGCGCGGATGCGACAGCCGCCCCCTTAGGCCTTTCCGTACCCGCCACCGAGCACTCGGTCATGTGCATGGGCACTATGGAAAACGAGCTTGGCACATTCAAGCGCCTGATTACGGAGCTTTACCCAAGCGGCATCGTCTCCATCGTTTCCGATACATGGGATTTCTGGAAAGTGGTCAGCGAGTTCACGGTCATCCTGAAGGAAGAAATTCTGGCCCGCGATGGCAAGCTCGTCATCCGTCCCGACAGTGGCGACCCAGTCCATATTATTTGCGGGAATCCCGAGGCCCCGGTCGGCAGCCCCGAGCATAAAGGCGCCGTAGCATGCTTATGGGATGTGTTTGGCGGCACCGTTACCGCAACCGGCTATAAGCTGCTGGATTCCCATATCGGCCTTATCTACGGCGATTCCATCACCCTCGAGCGCGCAGAGCGCATTCTGGTAGAGCTGGAACGCCAGGGATTCGCATCCGGCAACGTCGTCTTTGGCGTCGGCTCGTTCACCTACCAATATGTCACGCGCGATAATTTTGGTTTTGCCATGAAAGCCACCAGCGGCGTGGTGAACGGCGAGCGGCGCGACATCTTCAAAGACCCCAAAACGGATTCAGGGTTAAAAAAATCCGCCAAAGGATTGCTCCGCGTGGAGGCCGAAGGCGGCAGCTTCAAACTCTACGACCAGCAATCGACCGAGCAGGAAGCACAAGGGGCCCTGCAACGTGTCTTCGAGAACGGCAAGCTGGTTCGAGAACACACATTGGATGCGGTCCGCGCCCGCTTGCAGCACGAAGTCCTGACACTCTACCACGGGGCATAGCATGGCACCGCATCATTCCAGCGAAGAAGCCTTCCTGAAAGCCTACGATCCATCAGCCTACGAGCGGCCGAGCACGTCGATCGATTGCGTGATCTATACGGTGATGGATAACGCGCTGCAGGTGTTATTGGTCAAGCGCGCCGAGCACCCCGCCAAAGGGCAATGGTCGCTGGTCGGCGGCTATGTCGACCTTGCCAACGATGCCGATCTGGAAGGAGCCGCCAAACGCAAACTGCACGAGAAAACCAGCGTCAAAACCCCCTACCTCGAACAGGTCTGCACCATCGGCAACAACGCACGCGACCCGCGCGGCTGGTCGGTCACCACCGTCTATTTTGCCTTACTCCCCGCCGACGCCGTGACACTGAAAACCGGGCCCGGCACCGAAGATATCCAATGGGCCAAAGTATCGAACGGGCACGTCGCCATGCCGCTGGCGTTTGATCATGCGCTGCTGCTGAAGCGCGCCACCCAGCGCTTGCACAACAAGGTTCTTTACACCTCATTGCCCATCTATTTGATGCCAAAGCAATTCACCTTGGGTGAATTGCAACAGGTCTATGAAATCATTCTCCAGCATCCCATCGATGGCAAGTCGTTTCGCCGCCGGGTCCTTTGCGCAGATTTCCTGGAAGCAACCGACCAATTCAAACGCGAAACCAAACGCCCCGCCCGCATTTACCGCAAAACACGAAACGCCCCCCCCCATGCCTTCCAACGCAACATCGAAGGCATCCGGCAGGAATAAACAAAATAGGAAAATGGTGGAGGGTGGCGGACAAACTTCGAACTATTTAGGCAATTTTCGGGAGGCATTTGACGAGCTGGAACGCTGGTGGAACCAGACTTACAGCGATAGTGTGATGTTCCGACGGAGGAGTTCTAACAAGTCCAGTAGGGTTGCAGCTTAAATCCAGAATTCTATTGGCTTTAGAGCAAAAATAATTATAATTGAACTTGACATGATTAATTCTCATGTTCTCAGGGAAACTATGAATTACACGCCTGCACAAATAGCTAACACATTCTTATCAAGATACGGAGCAGCTGATGGCATTAGCCACATGAAGCTGCAAAAGCTCGTCTATTGTGTTCATGGTTGGTGGTTAGCTTATCACAATGAAGCACTTGTAAGTGAGAAGCCCCAAGTTTGGCAATATGGTCCCGTCTTTCCTTCTCTCTATAATGAGCTGAAGGTTTATGGCACAACACCAATCAAAGAGCCTCTAAAACCATTCCCGTTTAGTGATGCGGTTCCTATCGTTCCAACTACGGATTCTAACGGCATTCAGCTCATAGATTGGGTATGGGGGCGTTATGGGCATTTGTCAGCCATGGCACTTTCGGACATGACACATAAGCCCGGAACAGCATGGCGAAAAGTTGCTGAGTCCAGAGATTACCGCGTGCCTCGTGGTTTGCCTTTAGAGGATGTTGATGTGCGTGAAGAATTTAACCTCCTCAAAAAAGAATTTGAGGTTCAGGCTTAAATGGGTGTCTACAAGCAACAAGCCATTGACGAACTGAACCTTGATCGCGACCCAACGCCGGAAGAGGAACAGCAGTTATTTCTCAGCCCAGATGAGAAACGCGAGCACTTACAAAATAGAAAATTAGAAAAAGAAATAGAACTTCGAGGGCAATATGCTTGTCGTGCATGGTGGCTTGCATTGGGTTGGGCAGCATTCTCTGGGTTTATAACTCTGCTTCAATTCTGCAAGCCGTATGGCAAACAATTAGAGCAAGCAGAATTCATAGCAATCGTGGCCACAGCACTAGCAACTATCGTCGCTTTATATGTGCAGGTGGGCAAGGGAATGTTCTCTAAATAATATTACCCAACCGGACTTCTTAGAACTTTCGTTCGAACTGCCTCAAAGCAACGGCAGCTCTAGCGTTGCGCCATTTTAGTGCTGGCACGCTAGTCACGCTGACGGAACAATTTAGAACTATCGGAAGGTGGCGCTGAGGCGCGGATTTTCTGGGTTTTTTAGGGGTCTAAAAGAAATGGTGGAGCTTAACGGAGTCGAACCGTTGACCTCTTCCATGCCATGGAAGCGCTCTACCAGCTGAGCTAAAGCCCCACATTTCCATGCGGATGAGGGTATCTAGTGGGTTTCGTGGCGTTTGGCAAGCGCGGTTTTTAGGCTGCCAACGACTTGTTATCAATCACGAAACGGTAGCGCACATCGCTCTTCAGCATGCGCTCGTAGGCCTCGTTGATTTTCTGGATACTGATCAGCTCAATCTCCGAAACAATGCCGTGTTTACCGCAGAAATCCAGCATCTCCTGCGTTTCCTTGATGCCGCCGATCAGCGAGCCCGACAGGCTCTTGCGGCCCATGATGAGCGAGAACATCGCCAGCTCCGTCGGTTTTTCCGGCGCGCCGACGACCGTCATCTGCCCATCGCGCTTGAGCAGCGCGAGATAGGCATTCACATCATACGGCGCGGAAATGGTCGAGAGCAGGAAGTCGAAGCTGCCCGCATGCTTGGCCATATCCGCCGCATCTTTGGAGACGATGATATCCGTCGCGCCGAGTTTTTGCGCATCCGCGCGCTTGCTCGGGCTGGTGGTGATGACATAGGTCTCCGCACCAAATGCGGCGGCGAATTTCACCCCCATATGGCCCAACCCGCCAAGGCCGACCACGCCCACTTTATGCCCCTTGCCCACCTTCCAGTGGCGCAGCGGCGAATAGGTGGTGATGCCCGCGCACAGCAGCGGTGCCACCGCCGCCAGCTCAAGGTTTTTGGGCACGTTCAGCACAAACTCTTCGTTGACCACGATCTTGTCGGCATACCCACCATAGGTTTTCGTCACCGTGTCGCGCAGCACGCCGTTATAGGTGCCGCTGAAGCCGTTTTCGCAATATTGCTCGACCCCCTCATCGCACGACGCGCAAGCCTTGCAGGACGCCACCATGCAACCCACCCCGACCACATCACCAACTTTAAATTTCTTTACCTTCTCGCCCACTTGCGTAACACGGCCAACGATTTCATGGCCCGGCACCATCGGGAACATGCTGCCGCCCCACTCGTCGCGCGCCTGATGAATATCCGAATGGCAAACGCCGCAATAATCGATAGCGATCAGCACATCCTGCGCACCAACCGCGCGATGCTCGAAATGGAATGGCTTAAGCGGGGTTTGCGCGTCATAGGCGGCAAATGCGTTGGTCGGGATCATGGCGAGCTCCTGAGTGAACGGGGATACACCACGCCTACAGCCCCCTGCCCGCCCATGCAAATGAACTCTTCGTTACCCTGCCCGGCTAGACGTTTTTTTGCGTTGGCTTGGCGGATGCGAAGCGGCCATTCGCCGTCACCGCCGCGCGAATATCGGATGGGTCGATCGCCTGATTCGTGTGCACCCGAATATCAATCTGAAGCAGTGTGCGGGCGAAGTCCGGGCCGATCACCCCTTTATCGACAGCAAGGCCAAAGGCTTTCTGAAACGCCTGCAGTCCGGCATTGGTGATATTGCCCGGATCAATCTGGGCGGGTTTTTCATCGCTGCCAATCAGCAGTGCTTTCAACACCGCCTGCTCCTGCGGGGTATAATTGCCCGTGACCGGTTGCGTTTGCACCGTATCTTTCAACGCATACAGGATGCGCCGCACCCGATCAAATGCTGCACCGGCGCGCATTTTTTCCGCATTGCGCGGATCGAACGGGTTCGCTTCATAGCGCTGCAACTCGCAGGGGTTGAATTTGCCACCCAGATAGCCGACGTCGTTTTCGCCCAGCACCGTTTGCATCACGTCGCTGCCATAGCCGTAGCCGACGCGATTATGGGCCTGCAATATGTTCAGCGTATGCGCGCCAACCTTGCCATCCGCACCAAGGCTGAACTGCGTCTGATAGAGCCGCAACGCCTTGCCCAACAGCGGGCGGTCGGTAATCGTGTCATCGTTGGCATCGGTCAAGCGCAGCGTTTCGCCTGCTTTCAGGCCCAAAGCTTTGTTCGCAGTTTTTTTGGCATCGCCGGTGAGCGTGTTGAAATAGCATGCCAGCGCGCTGGCAATTTCCCGGCGCGCCGGTTCATGGGCTTTCGAGCTGCTATCGATGGCGATGACAATGCCTTGGGCGACAAGATCGCTGGCGGTTTGGAGGGTGTTCAGCACGGTATCTTTTCCATAGTGAAAGAGTGATCGTTAGCGTTCAATCTACACGATAGCGCAGCTGAGAAGCGTGAAAGTTTTATGACAGTGCCGCATCGGAAGCATCAATAATGATTGTTTTTCAATCACAAGCCGCAATCGGCTATTCGTCACCCATCTTCAGCGCCGCGATGAACGCGCCTTGCGGGATCTCCACATTGCCCACCTGGCGCATGCGTTTCTTACCCTTTTTCTGCTTATCAAGCAGCTTGCGTTTGCGGCTGATATCGCCGCCATAGCATTTCGCGGTGACGTCTTTGCGCATCGCTGAAATGGTCTCGCGGGCGATCACTTTGCCGCCGATCGCCGCCTGAATCGCAATCTGGAACAGATGTTTGGGAATCAAATCCTTCAACCGCCCACACAGCGCGCGCCCGCGCGGATCCGCTTGGCTGCGGTGCACGATCATCGACAGCGCATCCACCGGCTCGGCATTCACCAGGATGGAAACCTTGACGAGATCCGCCTCCTTGTAATGGTCGATATGGTATTCAAAGCTCGCATACCCCTTGGAGCCGGATTTCAGGCGGTCATAGAAATCGAACACCACTTCGTTGAGCGGCAATTTATATTCAACCAGCGCCCGCGTGCCGACATAGGTCAGGTTCACCTGAATGCCGCGCTTCTCGGTGCACAGTGCCAACACGTTGCCCAGATATTCATCCGGCACAAAAATCGTCGCGTGGATCCACGGCTCTTCCATCATCTTGATGAGGGTGGGATCCGGATAATCCGCCGGGTTGTGCAGCTCCACCACCTTGTCGTTTTGCATCGTCATTTTATAGACCACGCTCGGCGCGGTGGTGATGAGGTCGAGGTTGAACTCGCGCTCCAGCCGCTCCTGAATAATCTCCAGATGCAGCAAGCCAAGGAAGCCACACCGGAAGCCGAAGCCAAGCGCCGTCGAGCTTTCGGTTTCAAAGCTGAAGCTGGCATCGTTCAGCCGCAATTTGGCGAGCGAATCCTTGAGCATTTCAAAGTCCGAGGATTCCGCCGGATAGAGCCCGCAGAACACCACCGGCTGCACCGGCTTGAACCCGGCAAGCGGCTCGGCCGCCTGATTTTTCTCGTCCGTGATCGTGTCACCGACATTGCATTCCTCGACCAGCTTGATTCCGGTCTGGATGAACCCCACCTCGCCCGGCCCGATGCTCAGCGTCGGCACCTTCTTGGGCGTGAAGAACCCGGCCGATTCCACCGTCTGGGTGATGCCCGCATTCATAAACCGAATCTTCTGGCCCTTGCGGATCGTGCCTTCCATGACGCGGATCAGAATCACCACGCCCAGATACGTATCGTACCAGCTATCCACCAGCAGCGCCTTCAGCGGTGCCTCGGCATCGCCTTTGGGGTGCGGGATGCGGGTCACGATCGCTTCCAGCAAATCCGGAATGCCGATGCCGCTTTTAGCCGACACATGCAGCGCGTCGCTGGTGTCGATGCCGATCATATCCTCCACCTGCTGCGCCACGCGCTCAGGCTCCGCCGCCGGCAGGTCGATCTTGTTCAACACCGGAACGATCTCGTTATTATTATCAATCGCCTGATAGACGTTGGCGAGCGTCTGCGCTTCCACACCCTGGGATGCATCCACCACCAGCAGCGAGCCCTCACAGGCGGCGAGGCACCGGCTCACCTCATAGGCAAAATCCACATGGCCGGGCGTATCCATCAGGTTGAGGATATAGGTCTTACCGTCTTTCGCCGTGTAATTCAGCCGCACCGTCTGCGACTTAATGGTGATGCCGCGTTCCTTCTCGATATCCATGTTATCGAGCATCTGCGCATGCATATCGCGCAGTTCCACCGCAAAACAGGCCTGGATCAGCCGGTCGGCCAAGGTGGATTTTCCATGGTCGATATGGGCAATGATCGAGAAGTTGCGGATGAGCGTAATGTCAGTCATGCGCGGCTTTTAGGCAGTTTCACGCCCGCTGGCAAGTGTTGTTCGAAGCATGTGCCAGATTACTGGGTGCTGAGTGCTAGGTGCTGGGGGGGGGGTGCCGTCATGCAGATATCACACCATCTAGTCCCCTCTCCCGCCTGCGGGAGAGGGCTAGGGTGAGGGGCGCGCGAAGCGCAAGCAAAAACCCGGTGAGGGAAACGCGAGCGGCAGCGAGTCCATACTCCCATACGCAACAGATCGCTAACGCGCCGTCGCCTCGCGGCGACACCCCCTCACCCAGCTACGGCTAAGCGGCTCACGCCGCCAAGCCTGCGCAACCCTCTCCCTGCAGGGAGAGGGAAAGAGGGCGAGAGCCATGCCCAATATACGGGTGACTGGCTCCCCCAACATGAATGAATTGTAATCCCAAAGTAATGGCAAAATTTTCTGGCTGCGCTACAACGGCTCCATTCAACCTACTCACGGAGTTTCCCCATGCGTCGTCACCTCATCGCCACCGCCCTTGCCACCGCCCTCATCGCCAGCACCACCGGTGCGCTGGCGGCGTACACCGCCCCTGCCACCACGCTGACCGGCGTCACCTCGGGCAACTACACGGTGGATGGATCGCATACCAACGTGCTGTTCAACCTCACCCATATGGGCTTCTCGCGCTATTATGGCCGCTTCAACAAAGTGGATGGCACCCTGAAATTCGATGCCGCCAATCCCGAGAAAAGCACGCTCGCCATCACCATCGATGCTGCCAGCGTCGACACCAATAACGCCAAGCTCGAAGAGGAGCTGAAAGGCGCCCAGTGGTTTGATGCCGCGAAATTCCCGACCATCACCTTCACCAGCACCAGCGTGAAAAAACTGACCGACACCACCGGCCAGGTGAGCGGCAACCTCACCCTGCACGGCGTCACCAAGCCGGTTACGCTCAGCGTCACCTTCAATGGCGCGGGTAAAAACCCGATCATGGGCGCAGAGCAACTCGGCTTCAGCGCCACCGCCGCCATCAAACGCTCGGATTTCGGCGTCAGCCAATATGTGCCCATGGTGGGTGACGATGTGACCCTCACCATCGAATCCGAACTGCATCTCGCCAAATAACCGTGCAGCCACGCCGCACACGCTACGATCCGGTCGCGGTCACCCTTCACTGGGTGATCGCGATTTCGATCATCACCATGATCCCGCTCGGCTTCTTCATGGGTGACCTGCCGATTTCCGTCCGCTTCGATGCCTATGCGTTCCACAAATCCCTCGGCCTCACCGTGCTTGCCCTCAGCATCTTCCGCTTCATCTGGCGGCTGATGAACCCGCCGCCGGCCCTGCCGGATGGCATGCGCGGTTTCGAGCGCCTCGCCGCCAAAGCCACTCACTGGCTGTTTTACGCCCTCATCCTCGCCATGCCGCTCACCGGCTGGCTGATGGTCTCGGCCAGCATGAAATACCCCACCGTCTTCTTCTGGCTGGCCGAAGTGCCCTTCCTGCCGATGCCGGGGGGCATCGACACGAAAGCCACCGCCCACGCTTTCAACCAATACCATGAATGGCTGGCCTATGGCGCCATCGCCCTCATCATCCTGCATATCGGTGCGGCGCTGAAGCATCATTTCATCAACCGCGACAGCGTGCTCACCCGCATGCTGCCGCTTTTCCTGCAAGGTAAGCCCCGTGCGTAAACTGCTCACCGTAACTGCCCTTGCCCTGCTCACCGCCTCCCCCGCCCTCGCCGCGCGCTGGAATGTGGATGCTGCGAACTCCAGCCTCACCTTCACCGGCAGCCAGTCGGGGGAAGCCTTCAGCGGCGGCTTTAAAACCTTCACCCCGGTGATTGATTTCGACCCCGCCCATCCCGAAACCGGAAAAATCGACGTCACCGTCGCCATGGCCAGCGCCACCATCGATGGCAAAGACCGCATGGATGCCCTGCCGTCGAGTGACTGGTTCGCTACCAGCGCATTCCCCACCGCGCAATTCACCTCCAGCCACATCACCGCCGTCAAAACCAAACCCGGCGCGTTCGAGGCCGCAGGCACCCTCACCATCCGCGGCATCAGCAAGCCTGCCACTCTCACCTTCATCCTCACCCCGCAGGGCAAAGCCACCCGCGCCGAGGGCGACCTCACCCTCAACCGCCGCGATTTTTCCGTTGGTGAAGGCCGCTGGGCAGATGACAAATGGATCGCCTTCCCCGTCGCCGTTCACACCGTCATCACCGCCACCCCACAGTAAGGATCTCCCATGAACATGCTCTTTTTCGCCGGCTCGCTGCGCGCCGATTCCGCCAATAAAAAATTCGCCCGCGCCGCCTTGCGCGTTGCTACCGATGCCGGTGCCACCGGCGAATTCCTCGACCTGCGCGACTACGCCATGCCGCCCTATGACGGCGACATCGAAGCCGCTGGCCTGCCGGATACCGTCAAACAACTCAGTGCCAAAATCGCTGCGGCCGATGCGCTCGTCATCGCCACGCCGGAATATAACGGCTCCATCCCCGGCATCCTCAAAAACGTCATCGACTGGCTCTCGCGTGATAAGCCGATGGCCCTCGCCGGCAAGCATCTGTTGCTGCTCGCCGCCTCCCCCGGCGCCCTTGGCGGCGTGCGCGGCCTCTGGCACAGCCGCGTCCCGTTCGAAGCCGTCGGCGTCCATGTCTTCCCCGGCATGATGGGCCTTGGCGGCGCCTATGCCGCCTTCGATGACAGCGGCAAGCTGAAGGACGAAAAACAGCACCAACAGCTCACCTCCCTCATCGAGCAATACATCAAACATATCGGCTAGTACGCTGGCATATCAGCCTATTGCTTAACCAGCCCGATCTTCCATCCCCGTCACCCCGGGCCCGTCCCCGGGTCCAGCCGTGTAGGGAGTGAACGGCAGAAGACACGCCCCATACGAGACGCAGCCCAGTGAACAGCACGTCGATAAACGAACAACCGCCGCCACACCACCCGCCCCACCGGGCAATATAAACAGCCCCAAGCAAAACACTTGTATCCCCCCAAGAATCTAGCTAGAAACCTGCCGACCCCGTGTCCCGTGCCGATGTAGCTCAGCTGGTAGAGCAACTGATTCGTAATTAGTAGGTCGCAGGTTCGATTCCTGTCATCGGCACCATTTTTCTAATATAAAAACTGCTTATAAGCTTCTTTTGCTGGTGTGACATGCTAGTGAGACATAGTATGCCTAGCTGCTTAGGCATTGATATAACATCCGAACAATGAAAAAGTAACGGTGGGCGCTACGGCTAAGTAAACGGTAGCCCTAATAGGTATATTTTTTCTGTAGACAACACATATAAGAAGTCTAAGAAAATATGAAGGCCTGCATGTATCATATTATGCTTTGAAAGGCGTTGTGTTGAGCTTCATCCCGCAATGGCTTAATGATGCAAATACCCTTGTGTCGCTACTTGGCTTTGGCCTTACTGTGTATGTGACCATTACGCTAAGCTCTATCAAGAGTTCCTTTTTAAGCCGTGCTCGGCTTCCGGATGTTATCAAAGATTTGGACAGCGCGTCGTCAGCGTTGAATGGATGTCTCAATCAATGGCCAGACCAACGTAACGATGCTATGATTGGGATAAAGACTATAATCTCGCTGCTTCGTGCAACAAAAAGCATGGTACCAAAATCCAATAGAAGTGAAATTAAAAGACTCGTGGTGACGCTGGAACAAATATCTAAGCCAGCAGCGAATCTCAGCGTCGATGAAATTTGGGCGGTGTACGGTGACATTAAGTCCGTGATAGTCAGCATCACGCAAGCATCTCTAAATAGTAAGTGGGAGTGACCTGTGGTTCCTGAAAATCAATTAACTGCATTTGTCGTCAACTTAAACAAGCTGACTTCACTGGACACGGTTCGATGGAGAGCTGAACGTCCACCTGCCTCACTTACAGGCACGGATGACATTATAACACTATTCCTTAGCGCTAGTTATGGTGGTTATCACTTGGCACTGTATCAACGTCAGAAAAAAACCTTCGTTAATCCCGATGGCGGGAGTTTTATACGCACGATGACAATCACAGGCTTCAGTGAGAAGTTAGAGCCTAGATGGCATAAAGAGACGATATTAGGAGTTTTAGAATCGGGAAGTGTAGTGTGGGAGACCACATCTCCGCATTCGGCAATATCCGACCTTATGGAAACAGCCAGAGCTAAAGCTGCTAAGGTAGATTCTTTATTTAAAATGCTGATTCCAAGCTCTACTGAGAGCGGGTCTTGAATTCGGCGTAATTTTCTGGTGGGCCCATCAATCTGTGTGTCTGATTGTCCCCATGGGGCTATGCTAAATGGGTTCGATTCCTGTCATCACCATTTCCCCTACTGCACCACCACCCGCTCTTCGGCCAGTGGCAGGGGTTTGTGTTTGGGGTCGAGGCGCACGTCTTCCTGCAGGATGCGCTCCAGCTCCTGCGAGGCCTGGCGGGCGAAGTCGATCAGCTCGGGCTCTTTCTCGAAGAACTCGAAGGATTTATGCAAGGTGCTGATGTCGTGCTTCAGGAAGCGCCTGGCGCGGATGCGCACTTCGCGCGGGTCGGCGCCGAGCATTTTCATCGCCTCCTGCGCCATGGTGAGCGAGGAATCCAGCAGCTCACGACGGAAATAATCAACCCCCGCCTTGTGCAGCTCATAGGCATGGCGGCGGTTACGGGCGCGGGCCAGCACCCGCAGGTTGGGGAATTCGCGCTTGGCCATGCGCACAATCTCAAGGCATTTATCCGCATCATCCACCGCCACCACCAGCAGTTTAGCGCGCGCCGCCCCGGCGCTCACCAGCAGATCCAGCCGCGAGGCATCGCCGAAATAACCGCGGCTGCCGAATTTGCGCAGCAGCTCGATCTGGTCGGGGTCCTTCTCCAGAACGGTGATATGCACCCCCTGCCCGGTCAAAAACCGGCCCACCACCTGCCCAAACCGTCCATAGCCCGCGATGATGACGCTGCTGCCGGTATCGGGAATCGTGTCGTATACCCGCATCGGCAGCATGCTCATGAAGCAGGGCTGGATGAAGCGGTCGTTGAACAGCATCAAAAACGGTGTCGCCGCCATCGACAGCGCCACCACCAGCGTCATGAACGCCGCCTGCTCGCCGCCGATCACATGCATGCTGCTGGCGAACTGGAACAGCACAAACGCGAATTCGCCACCCTGCGCGAGGGCGAAGGTGAACAGCAATTTCTGCGCGCCATGCAGGTCGAACAGGCGGCCCAGCCCATAGAGCACCACCATTTTCACCGCAATCAGCACCGCCACTGCACCCAGCAGCGTCAGCGGCTGCGCCGCCAGCAGCGCGAAGTTCATGCCCATCCCCACCGAGATAAAAAACAGCCCCAGCAGCAAGCCCTTGAACGGCTCGATATCGCTCTCGATCGTGTGTTTATATTCCGAGTTGGCCAGCACCACGCCCGCGATAAATGCGCCCAGCGCCGGTGAAACCCCAATCGCCTGCATCAGCAGCGTGATGCCGACAATCAGCGCCAGCGAGGTCGCGGTGAACACTTCGCGCAGGTTGGTTTTAGCCATGATGTAAAATAAATGCCGCGAGAAATAACGCCCCGCCGCAATAATCACCGCAATCACCCCGGCAATCGCCAAGGCGTGCAGCCAGCCCGGCAACGCGCCCAGCAGATGCCCGGTTTCTGGCGCCGGTGCGCCCGCCGCCGCCAGCAGCGGCATGATGATGAGAATGCCGATCACCGCAATATCCTGCATCAGCAGCACCGCGAACGATGCCTCGCCCGCATTGGTTTGCATCAAGCCTTTTTCCTGCAGCATCTGCAGCACCAGCGCGGTCGAGGAAAGCGACAGCGCCATGCCGACCGCAAGGCTCACCCGCCAGTCGAAACCGAGCCCCACACCAATGGCGGTGAACGCCGCACTGGTGACCACCACCTGCAGCCCACCAAGGCCCACAATCGCCCGGCGCAGCTTCCACAGCATGGCCGGTTCCAGCTCAAGGCCGATCATGAAAAGCATCATCACCACGCCGAATTCGGCGAAATGCATCACCTGCTGCGCGTTATCGATCAGCGCAATGCCAAACGGCCCAATCAGCACCCCGGCGGCCAGATAGCCCAGCACCGAGCCCAGCCGGAAGCGGCTCGCCAGCGGCACCACCATGCAGGCAGCGATCAGGAAAATGAAGGTGGTGAAGAGATAATTGCTGTCCATATCGGCCCCTTGGCGCGCGGGTTGGCCTTTGTTTTAGAGCCTCCCCCACCGCTGACAAGCAAAACCTAGAAGGGGATGGCATATTCCACGATCACGAACGCTGCCCCATCCGCCGCCGCGCGGTTGAGGCCGACGAAATACGCCGCTTCATAGGAAAGCCGGTCGTTCAGCTTGCCGTAAACCGCCGGGCCTGCATAATGTTTCTGCGTCGCGGAACCATCAAACTGGGCGAAGTCGCTATCCACCTCGAACCCCAGCGCCAGTTCCGGCAGCACCGCATAACGGCTGCTCCACTGCACGCCAACTTCTACCCCACCGGCCTGTGCGCCCTGGCCAATTTCCTGCGCCGCGCTGATGGTGCTGCGATGGGTGAACCCGCCCACTTTCTTTTCCAGCAGCAGCTTGGCCTTCAGCGCTTCAGGGTCGTGCGGCTTGTGCGCATAGCCAACCTTGATCGCGGAATCGGCCCAGTTTTCACCGCGCGCAAACAGCTGGTATTGGGCGCTCAGCTCCACCGCTTTCACTGTCGCGCTTTTGCCGCTGGCATCGTCCAGCTCCAGCTTCAGCTCGGGCCGCACGCGGTCGGTCGCGCCGTATTTCAGCTCCAGCTCGTGTGCCGTATCGCGTGCCGTGTCAAACGTACGGGTCACGCCATACTCTACCGCCAGCTTGCCCTTGGTAACATTGGGCGACGACACTTCGCCAATGGCAAAGGCCGGGTCGGCCATCGCCATCGCTGCCAGCAGGCTGGATTGAAAAAGCCGTGTGCGCATGGTGAATTAATCGACCTGCTTCTCGTGCGGCTTGCTGACGAACTCCGCACTGCCCGGCAGCGGCGCCTGCTCAAGGCGCAGCTTGCTGTGGCGCATGCCGTAGAACACGTAAATCAACAGCCCAACCAGCAGGTATGGCCCGGTATACATCAACACATCCCAGCCGCTGGTGGTGACCACAATCGCCCCCGAACCATCGCGCCCGAAGAAGATCGAGTAGACGAGATAACCGCAGGTCGCCATGCCCAGCAGCGGCGTAAACGGCATGCCCGGCGTGCGGAATGGACGCGGCAGGTTCGGCTGTTTGCGGCGCAGATAAAGCACGCTGAAGCATACAATCATAAACGCCAGCAACGTGCCCAGGCTGACCAGATCGCCCAGCAGCTGAATCGGTGTCACCCCGGCTGCCACCGCAACCACGGCACCCACCACCAGCGTGTTCACATACGGCGTCTGGAATTTCGCATGCACCTTGCAGAAGAAGGATGGCAGCAACCCATCGCGGCCCATCACATAAAAAATCCGCGTCTGGCCGTAGATCAGCACCATCATCACCGAGCTCAAGCCCAGGATCGCACCGATTTTGATCAGGAACGCAAACCAGCCAAGGCCGATTTTATCGACCGCAACCGACATTGGATCCGCCACCGCCAGCTGTTGGTAGGGCACAATCCCGGTCAGCACCGCCGACACGCCGATATAGAGAATCGTGCAGACCAGCAGCGACCCGAGAATGCCAAACGGCATATCTTTCTGGGGGTTTTTGGCTTCCTGCGCCGCGGTCGAAACCGCTTCGAACCCGACATAGGCGAAGAAGATAATGCTCGCCGCACGGAACACGCCATCCCAGCCATACACGCCCGGCGCCGTGTTCTCGGGGATGAACGGATGCCAATTATTCACATCGATATAAAACGCGCCGATGACCACAAACAAAATCACCACCGCCAGCTTGATGAAGACGATGACATTATTCACCTTCGCCGATTCGCTGACGCCGACAATGAGCAACGCCACCACCGCGATAATCCCTGCGAACGCCGGCAGGTTGAAGAAGCCGCGCACCAGCTCGCCCGCATGGCTCAGCAGCTCACCGCTGGCGCTAAACGTGTAGCCCAGCGCCTCAAACATTGGGTGATACACATCCGTAATGCGAATGCTTTGGCCGGTCGCCGCCGTTAATTCCGGCGGAATCATAATGCCAAACCCGAGCAGGAAACTGTTCATATAGCCCGACCAGCCGACCGCAACCGTTGCCGCCGCCACGCCATATTCCAGCACCAGCAACCAGCCCATCACCCAGGCCAAACCCTCGCCCAGCGTCGCATAAGCATAGGTGTAGGCACTACCCGAAATCGGCAGCACCGAGGCAAGCTCGGCATAGCACAGGCCCACGAACGCGCAGGCGATACCGGTAAACACAAAGCTCAGCATGAGCGCCGGGCCCGCATGGTTGGCGGCCGCGGTGCCCGTCATCACGAAAATCCCGGCGCCGATGATGCAGCCGATCCCAAGGCTGATGAGGTTCCATTTGCCAAGCGTGCGCTTCAGCCCGTTGCTGTTGGCTTCGCTCTGGATCTGCTCAACGGTCTTGCGCAGGAATAGGTTTTTCATGGGACCTCGCCTTTGTGATTTCACTCGTAGCTCAGAGCCTTAGCAGCTTGAAAACCGCCGTGCAAGCACTCCCTGCCGCCCCTGACAGGCACATGCGTCTATTACACTCAGTCTGTCACCCCGTCGCATGACGGGGTCCATCTTCGCTACCGGAAACAGGTGGACCCCGTCGTTCGACGGGGTGACAAACGGGTTGTGCCGAATCACACTAAAACTAGGAGGGCAGCCGCTTCAGCAGGAACTCCAGCTTCTGCACCGCGCTGCGCGCCAGCATCGCCTGGCCCTGCGCGGCATCGCCCACGATCACGGCTTCCGTGCCCGTCACCGGGTCCACCGCCGTCACCTTCACGAAGCGGCCCTGACGGTGGAACTCAACGAAATACTCGCTCATTCCTGCGCATCGTCGTAGGAATCTGCCAGCCGCTCGACCAGCAGCTGGGTGATCTGGTTGATCCGCTTCTCGGCGATGGTGAAGCGGTAGCCAAAGAACTCGAACACCGCCCCCACATCGGGAATCACCCGCGCCTCGTGCAGCACCAACCCGGCGACAGTCGCTGCATGGTCATCGGGCAAATCCCAATCCAGCTGGCGGTTAATATCGCGGATGGTGACGGTGCCCGCCACGCGGAACGCATGGTCGCCATACGGCATGATTTCGGCAATCGCGCGCGGGTCGTGCTCGTCGTCAATCTCACCGACGATTTCCTCGATAATATCCTCCAGCGTCACCACGCCCAGCCACGCGCCATATTCATCGACCACGCAGGCGAAATGCTTACGCTGGCTACGAAACGCCGTGAGCTGGTCGACCAGCGTCGTCGTCTCGGGCACGAACCACGGCTTGTGCGCAATGCGGCGAATCATCTCGCGCGTGATGCCGATTTTCTGCTGCCGCACCAGTCGCAGCAAATCCTTGAAATGCACCACCCCGACAATATTCTCCGGGTTATCCTTCCACAGCGGAATACGGCTATGGTTACTCGCAATCGCGTGGGTGATGATCGCTTCGGGATCAAGCCCAAGGTCGATGCTCTCCACCTGCGAACGGTGGATCATGATTTCCGACACCGTGCGCGTGTTGAGATCGAGGATGCTGCCCAGCATGTCGCGATCCGCTTTCATCACCTCGCCTTCATGGTGGTGCAGCGCAATCGCGCCACGAATCGCCTCGGTCGCCGAAACCAACGATTTGCCCTTGCCCTCGCGCACCCCCAGCATCCACAGGAACGGATAATCAATCCACTGGATGACCCGCGTAAACGGCTTCAATATCCGGCAGATGAACCACAGCACATAGCTCACCCGCAGCGTCACCGCCTCGCTGTTCAAAATCGCATAGGTCTTGGGCAGCACCTCGCCGAAGGTGACGACAATCACCGTCATGATCGCCGAGGCATAAAACACCCCGTCCTCGCCCACCAGCTTAATGGCCAGCCCCGCCGCCAGGCCCGAGCCCAGAATATGCACCGCGCTGTTGCCCAGCAGCAGCGAGCCGATGAGCGCTTCCTTATCCTTATGCAGCTCGCCGATTTTGCGCGC
This sequence comes from Pseudomonadota bacterium, assembly GCA_040384265.1. GTDB lineage: Bacteria > Pseudomonadota > Alphaproteobacteria > Rickettsiales > UBA3002 > QFOX01. The sequence continues at coordinate 25,238 of JAZKJM010000002.1, forward strand.
GCGCGGGTTGCCTTCCTGAATCAGCGAAAACAGCCGGGCTTTGGAAACCCCGGTCACCGCCGTTTCCGCACCTGCAAAAAATGCCGACGCCCCCACGCATAAAAGGATCATGACAACAGTAACGATAATATCGGTGAGTTCCATAAAATGCCTGCTTTACGCGTTGATGAATGAAGCGACGACCGACTGCGCAAGCGCCGGATCCACCGCTTTGGCGACACGCGCCTGCCCCAGCGCATCCAGCACCACAAACGTGAGCGCCCCGCCTTCGGCTTTTTTGTCTTCCTCGAAATGCGAAGCAATCGCCTCCGCCACCCAGGGATGGGCAATATCGCGCGGATGCGCCGGCAACCCAAGCGCCCGCAGATGTGTGGCAAGCTCCTGCTCCAGCGTCGCATCCATCAGCCCCATCCGCGCAGACAAGCGGCAGGCCATCACCATGCCAATCGCCACCGCCTCGCCGTGGATCAGCGCTTCGCCGTAGCCGGTTTCCGCCTCCAGCGCATGCGCGAACGTGTGACCGAAATTGAGCAGCGCGCGCCGATCGGCTTCGCGCTCATCCGCTTTCACAATCGCCGCTTTCATTCCACACGAGGCCAGCACCGCCTGTTGCTGCAGCGCGCTATCGCCGCCAAGCAACCCCGCCGCATGGGCAAGGCACCATTGGTAAAACGGCGCATCCATAATCAGGCCGTATTTGATGATCTCCGCATAGCCCGCGCGCATCTGCCGCGCGGGCAGTGTCGTAAGCGTCGCCACATCCGCCAGCACCAGCCGTGGCTGATAAAAACTGCCAATCAGGTTCTTGCCCGAAGTTGCATTAATCGCCGTTTTGCCACCGACCGAACTATCCACCTGCGCCAGCAATGTCGTCGGAATTTGAATAAACGGCACCCCGCGCATCAAAATGCTCGCCGCAAATCCGGTCAGGTCGCCCACCACCCCACCGCCGAGCGCCACCAGCGTTGTCTTGCGATCGGGCTTCAGCGCCAGCAGCGCATCCATCAACCATGCCAGCGTGGTGAAGCTTTTGCTTTTCTCACCCGCGGGCACACTCACCAGATCCGCCCGCACCGCGTTTACCCGCAGGCTGTTCACCAGCCCGTGCGCATAATGCGGCGCCACCGTGTCATCGCTCACCACAATCACCCGTGGCGCAGCAAGCACCGGCGCGATATGCACGTACGCCTGCGCCAGCAACCCGCTGCCGACCACGATGTCGTAGCCGCGTTCGTCCAATTCCACCCTCAACCGTTGCTCGTTCATGCTACGTTTCCTTCCAGCGCCTGCACCACCCGTTCCACCACCCGCTCATGCGGCCCGTGGCTGGAATCAATAATAAGATCCGCCAGCGCATACACCGGGTAACGCTCCTGCATCAGCCGGTCGAGGATGGCGCGCTTATCCCCATTTTCCAGCAGCGGCCGGTGGTCGCGTTTGCTCACCCGCTCGGTCAGCACTTCCAGGTCGGCGCGCAACCACAGCGAGGTCGCCTGCGCCTGAATCGTCGCCCGCACTTCCGGCTGCATCCACGCGCCGCCGCCGGTGGCCAGCACCAGCGGCCCTTCGCTCACCAGCCGTGCAATCACGCGCTTTTCCAGATCCCGGAAAATCGGCTCGCCGTGGATCGCAAAAATATCCGCGATCCGGCAACCTGCCGCCGCTTCGATTTCCTCATCCGAATCCACAAAGCGCCAGCCGATATGTTTTGCCAACCGCCGCCCGATGGTGGATTTGCCCGCCCCCATCAGCCCGATCAGCACCAGCGGCCGCGCGCGCCACGCCGTCGCGGCGTCATGCGCTGGCGCATTTGTTTCGTGCGGTGTTTCCGTCTTTTGCATGCTAACTGTTGACTCTCGTGGGATTACAAAGCACAAGGGTAGCGGCTTTGCCATAGAATTCAACCATCAACCACAACCCTGCATGAGGCGTTATGACCACCCCATCCAAAAATAAGAATCTCATCATCATCCTCGCTGCGGTGGCCGTTGTTGCGGCTGTTGCAGTCGCGGTGACCACCGGCACCTCCGCCCCCACCACCGAAGTTGTCACCACCGAAGTTCCCGTGACCCCAGCTGCTGAAGTAGCTGCTCCGGTCGATGCAATGGCCCCTGCCGCTGCTCCGGCCCCTGCGGATGCTGTAGCACCAGAAACTGCTGCTCCCGGCGCTGCAGTTGTCACCTCGCCAGATGGTAGCGTCAGCGTTACTGCTCCCGGCGCACAAGTGACCACCAGCCCGGATGGTAGCGTTTCCGTAACGACCACCGCTCCGGCTGCCGCACCTGCTGCTGCCCCTGCACCTGCTGCCGCACCAGCGCCAGCTGCACCGGCCGCCACGCACTAGTTTTTAGTGCATGACCACGACGCAACACGCCACCCCGGCTAACTGGCTGGGGTGGCGTGATTCGTTTCTGGAGATGCTCATCGCCACCCGCGGTGCCTCCCTCGCCACCCGCGACGCCTACGCCCGCGACCTGGCCGACTTCTTCGCCTTCGCCGCCGCCAGCGGTTTCGCGATGGACGCCATCACCCACCGCAACATCACCGATTACCTGAGCGACCAGACCGCACGCGCGATGGCCAGCACCACCCTCGCCCGCCGCCGCTCCACCCTCACCCAATGGTTCAAATTCCTCATCAGCGAAGGCATCGCCCACGAGAACCCGATGCTGCTGCTCAGCGCCGCCAAGCGCAGCCGCCGCCTACCCAAGCTGCTCTCGAAAGACGAAGTGCAGCAGCTCATCGCCACCGCCCATGCCGATCATTCCAACGAAGGTGCACGCCTCAATGCGCTGATGGAAATCATCTACGCCTCTGGCATGCGGGTGAGCGAGCTGGTCACCCTCACCCTGCGCCATATCGGCCGCGACCCCAAACACCCGAAAAAAATCCAGCCCTATTTCATCATCACCGGCAAAGGCGGCAAGGATCGGCTGGTGCCGCTGCATAGCGGCGCGCTGCAAGCGCTGGAGCGCTACCTGTCCGTGCGCGACCACTTCATCCCCGCCAAGCGCGACTCGGTGTATATCTTCCCCTCGCACGGCAAATCCGGCCACCTCACCCGCCAGCGTTTCGGGCAAATGCTCAAAACCCTGTGCCTGAACGCCGCCATCGACCCGGCCCGCTGTTCACCGCACACGTTGCGTCATTCCTTCGCCACCCACCTGCTCGAAGGCGGCGCCGACCTGCGCGTCATCCAGGAACTGCTCGGCCACGCCGATATCGCCACCACGCAGATCTACACCCACGTCGCCGATAGCCGTTTAATTTCCGTCGTCAATGAGAAGCACCCGCTCGCGCAGGAGTGAACTAAGCCCGCTCGGCCTGGCGCGTTTTCGCAGGGGCCTTCACCACCGCTGCCGCCACTTGCGATTGCTGGATGGAAGGCGGCAACTTGGAAACTTCCGTATCCTGCGTACGTTCCGAAGCCGGGGCCGTTTCATTCAGGAAAAACTTGATGAGCGACATGAAGAAATCACCCAGCAGACCGCCGATACCCAGCGCACTCATCGCCGTATCGCTGAACCCAAACGATTCCAAATTCTGGCGGCGGACGGCGAGTTCTTCGGCGTCTTCCTGCGTGGTCGTTTTACCGCTCTTACGGCGTGCCGCATAAGCTTCACGCGCATCCATATCGACGCCCATGCGCGAGCTCGCCCATTCCTGCAAATCGCCCGACGTGAAGTCCGCAAACTGCTTGCCCTTGAACTTGATGCTCGCATTCGCGGTGATCACCCCATCGCCGAGTAGCGAGCGAATGGATGTTGAAGGCGATGCCCCAAGCACCGCGCGGGCGCCACCGGGCCCTGCAAAATGGGCGAGGTAATATTCCCCCGCCGTCGGCGCACGGCCAAGCACACCGCGCAAAACCTTGTCGTTATCCATCGTAAAGCGCACCACCGCATCGCACTGCGCGACGGGATCGTGAATATCGCCACCATTGCCATATTGCGCCCATGTCGAGCGGATAAACTGGAAAATACCCGTAGCGGTGCTGTTGGGATTCTTGGCATAATTATCGCCGCCACTTTCGGCGCGCATAATATGGGTGAGGAATTGATACATCTCCGGCGGCTGACCGTGACGCTCCACCGCCTGACGCAAGATCTGCAAATTTTCTGCTCTACTCATAGCATCAGTTATACCACGGCACCGCCAACGCAATTATGACAGTTTCGTGAAGATGCGCCTACTTCTTGGCCTTTTTCACCGCCGGTTTATCGGCCTTTTCCTCGGCTTTGGGGGCAACCGCCGCCTGCTTGCACTCCACCATCGTCACGTCATAGACTGGGTGTTCAAGCGCCGCGATCGATGGGCTCGATGCATACATCCAGCCACGAAACAGCGGCTTCAGTCCATTCTTATCCGGCAAATGTTCGGAAATATCGAGCAGCCCGGCATAATCCGTCTGGCTCGTCGGCGACGAGGCGCGGCAGGTGACTGCCGTGATTTCCAACCGCCCGAATTTAATCACATCGCCGGGTTTAATCTCCATCAGCTCCGATTGCGCCGTCACCTTGTTAAGCGCGCGGATCACCACTTTGCGCGGCGCGCTGTCGGGCGTCGCGGCATCGAAAATCGGGCTTGTCAGTTCGGTCGGTTCGGCCGGGTCTTCCTTCGCCGGGTCGGCAGCAGGTGGCACGGGTGTTGGCGGTTGCGCTTCGGAAGCTTCCACCGCATCCACCCCCACCACCGGCACGGCCTGCGCGTTATGCGGCCCGCTTGGTATCGCCGGGCCGGAAGACTCCCCGCGGCCAAACGGCACTTTCGGCTGGTAGTTGCCAAACGGCGTTGCCGTCGTCGCGGCAGCAGGCGCCGCTTGCACCGGTGCGATATCAATCGTAGGCGCAACCGGCTTCTGCCATGGCAGCTTTGCGCCGCCCTCGCCTTCCGGCGCGGCAGGCACATCATGCGTGGTCAGGATAGCGGCATCCGCCGCGTTTTTTTGTTCAGGCGTGATGCGGCGCGGTGTGCTATCGGGCGCGCTGAACGGCAGCGCCGTGATGGGCGCGCCCTCCTGCCCGTGGGCGGTGCTGCTGAGGGCAACCGCCACGAGCGCCGCACCGACAAGCCTGTGAAGCCGCATCATGAAAAACGTCTATTCGAGCGTTGGCGGTTGGGCATCGTCGGCTGGTTTTTCAGCAGCATCAGCTTTGCCGCCCTTATCCGCCCCGCCGCCGGAGAAGACGAATTTACCGATCATCTCCTCTAAGCTGATGGAGGGTTGGGTGAAGGCGATTTTCTCACCATCGGCGAGGTTCTTGTCATCGCCACCGGGCTCGATGGCGAGGAATTTCTCGCCCAGCAAGCCCGAGCTTTGCACCGCAGCGGACGAATCGCTCGGCAGTTTAATCGCGTTGCCAATGCGCATGGTGGCAACCGCCTGATAGGATTTCGGATCCAGCACCAACGTCTCGACCACGCCGATTTTGATGCCGCCGACGCGCACCGTGCTGCCGGGCGTAATGCCGTTGATGTTGGAGAATGCCGCGGTGACCGTATAGCCTTCCACCGGCTTCACATTGCTGTTGCTGTAGGCGAAATAAAGAAAGCCGCCAGCCACCGCCAGCACCACTGCGCCCATCACCGTTTCGATTGCATTATTGGCCATACATCACCCCATCATGAAAGATGGTATGCACGTAACATGCGTGACCCGCGCTGGCAAGGGGACGATTATTCGCTGCCCGTTGCGCTGGCATTCCCGCCGCCGCCGCTGTTGGTACTGCTTGGCCCAACACCGCCACCCCACATGCCACCACCACCGCCGCCGCCGCCTTCATCGTCGGAGCAGTCGGATGCCCATGCACCATAACAATGGTTTTTCCCATAGAAGGATTTAAACCATTTATCGTTTTCCTTCTCCTCTTTCGTGGAGCTGGTAAACGCATCGAGACCGAGCCCTGCTTCGGAGCCTTTTTCAAATCCTGCACACGCCGTCAGCGCGAGCAACAACGCCATGGCAGCTGCGCGTATCATTGCGGGCTCCAAGGCTCGTAATCCGCGGCAGCGGCCGCACGCGTGCCCGCTTTGCTGATATGGCCCGGCGGCAGGTAGCGCCCGGTCGTACCCGTCAAATTCGGCACATGGTTTTTTTGCCAGTTATACTGCTTCGTTTCGCTCAGCGGTGCATCCAGCGTGTAGTGCAACCAGCCATGCCATTGCGCGGGCACTTTCGATGCTTCCGGCACGCCCTGATAAATCACCCAGCGTTTGCAACGCGCGCCTTTGGCGACGCGGCGCGTTTCGAAATAGCGGTTGCCAAACGCATCACGGCCAACAAATCGGCCATGAAGCCAGCTGCTCAGTTTGGTGCCAATCGTCGCCGACATACCGTCTCCCTCGTAATCCTCGCTCCCCACCTGCGTGGGGATGGCGGATGGACGTTAGTTATCCAAGAAGCTGCGCATTTTGCGCGAGCGGCTTGGGTGCTTGAGCTTGCGCAGCGCCTTCGCCTCAATCTGGCGAATCCGCTCCCGCGTGACCGAGAATTGCTGGCCCACTTCTTCCAGCGTGTGATCGGTGTTCATGCCGATGCCAAAGCGCATGCGCAGCACGCGCTCCTCACGCGGCGTCAGCGAAGCGAGAATCCGCGTCGTCACTTCGCGCAGGTTGCTCTGGATCGCCGAATCCACTGGCAGGATGGCGTTTTTATCCTCGATGAAATCACCCAGATGCGAATCTTCCTCGTCGCCGATCGGCGTTTCGAGCGAGACCGGCTCCTTGGCGATTTTCATCACCTTGCGCACCTTATCGAGCGGCATCACGAGGCGTTCAGCCAACTCTTCCGGCGTCGGCTCACGGCCGATTTCATGCAGCATCTGGCGGCTGGTGCGGACGATCTTGTTGATCGTCTCGATCATATGCACCGGAATACGGATGGTGCGCGCCTGATCGGCGATGGAACGGGTGATCGCCTGACGAATCCACCAGGTGGCGTAGGTGCTGAATTTATAGCCGCGGCGGTATTCAAATTTATCGACCGCTTTCATCAGGCCGATATTGCCTTCCTGAATGAGATCGAGGAATTGCAAACCACGGTTGGTGTATTTTTTCGCGATCGAAATCACGAGGCGCAAGTTGGCCTCGATCATCTCTTTCTTTGCACGGCCGGCATCGCGCTCGCCTTTGCTGACGGCGAACACCACGCGCTTGAACTCGGAAACATCCAGGCCCGTTTCCGTCGCGATTTTGCCGATTTCGGAACGCAGTTCCTCAATCGCCGGCGTGTGTTTCTCGGCGAATTCTTTCCAGCCTTTTTCTTTCAGCTTGGCAACCGAGCCCAGCCATTCCGGATCCAGCTCGCGGCCGTTATAGCTGGCGAGGAACGCCGGACGTTTCACGCCCGCTTTCTCAGCCAGTTTCAGCAGCTGCATCTCAGTCGCAATCAGGCGACGGTTGACCGCGTAAAGCGTGTGCATCAGCTCTTCGACCTTCATGTTATTGAAGCGGATCGACAGCATGATCTCGACCATTTCGGCAAGCAGGGTCGGGTATTTTTTATTGTCTGCGTTGGTCACATCGCCTTCGCCGAGCGCTTGCGCGTGGCGTTTTTCCTGCAGCTTGCGCAGGGCTTTGGAGACTTTGGCAAACGCATCGAATTTTTCGAGCACGGCGGGCAGCAATTCCTGCTCCATGGCCACGAGCGACAGCACCGCTTCGTCGTCATATTCATCCTGCTCGACCTGCTCTTTGCGGCCGCCTTCCAGCGCGTCGTATTCGTCGGACTCCTCTTCCTCCTCTTCGGGGGCGGCATCCTGATCGCGCGTAGCGTCGGCGAATTTATCTTCCGTCCCGGCGCCATAGGTCGCATCCAGATCGATCACTTCGCGCAGCAGCATCTCGGAGTTGGCAAGCTTATCGCGCCAGCCGAGCACCATATGCATCACCGTCGGTGATTCGCACAGGCTCGAGATAACCATCTCGCGGCCCGATTCGATCCGCTTGGCAATTTCGATTTCGCCTTCGCGGCTGAGCAATTCCACATTGCCCATCTCGCGCAGATACATGCGCACCGGATCATCCGAACGGCCGTAGGATTCTTCCTCTTTCTCCGGCTCAACCTCGATGACCATGTCACCGCCTTCCACCGGCGCGTCGTCATCGCCACCTTCGGCAAACGGTGCGCTGTCCTTGTCGTCCCCATCCGGCGACTCGATGAGCTTGACGCCTTTGGCGGCGAGCTTGGTCATGAGATCGTCAATCACCTCCGGCGAGAATTCATCCGCCGGTAAATGCTTGTTGAGATCGTCATACGTGATACCGCCGCGCGATTTGCCCAGCTTGAGCAGTTTCGCTTCAAGCGCATCGCTCACCGCGGCAGTTGCCACGGGTGCTTTCTTTTTCGACGCGGTGGCGGGGGTTTTGCTGGCGGCTTTCGCCGGAGTCTTGGAATCTTTTTTGGTGGCCATGGGTACAGCTTGCGTCGCTTTCTTCGTGATCGTGGTGGGGCTGCGAGTGGGTGATGTAGCCTTAACCACCGATTTAGCAAGCGGCTTTGCAGCCTTTGTGGATGTTTTCTTCGCAACCGGTTTGGGCGCGGGTTTTTTTGCCACGGGCTTGGGCGCCAGTTTTTTCGCGGCTGGTTTTTTGGGTTGTGGTTTTACAGCCACTTTTTTCACTGGTGTTTTCAGCAGTGCTTTTTTCGCTGGCAATTTTTTTGCCGCTGCTTTAGCAACCGGCTTCTTCGCCAACGCGACCGGTTTTTTTGCGGTCGGTTTTGCTTTTGCGGCTACTGGTTTCTTTACCGGCTTCTTCGTCGCCATGATGCGTCATCCCCATGCAGGTTGCCTAAATAACTGGCCGACTATGCACATAAACCACGTAAACTCAAGCACTCACGCGGTTTTGGCCCCAATAATCGCCGTTTAGGGGTATATAGGGCGCTAAAGTGCGCCTGTCAGGGGGTCTTCGCGGTAAAAGCGGCTGCGTTCGCGGTCAATGGCTTCCAGCTGGGCCTTGAGCGCCATCAGGCGGCTGAAATTCTCGTCGTTCATCTCCTGGCCAAGGGCTGCTTCCGCCGCCATGCATTCGGCCTTCAGCCGGGCGCGGTCCACATCGTTGATCACCTCGCCCCATAGCCGCTGGGCCCGCGCCTCGCGCACCATATCGTCCTTCGTGAACTCGATGCCGAGCTTTTCCATTGCCCCCAGCACCGCGTTGCAGGATTCGGCCGCCGCCTCTTCTTTCAGGGTCTGCCACAGCCCGGCGCAGGTCAGGCTGGGAGATTCGATATGCAGCTCGGTAATCAGCTCGTGCATTTTCTGCTGCCAGGGCGCCGGCATCGGCGCATGCAGCCAGAACTCCTCGGCAGAAGAATCGAGCAACAGCGATGGGCAGGCGATCACCAGCGCCATCAGGTTGCTGGCCGGGGCGAGCAAGCTGCCATCCGCCGTGCGGGCGATGGGCGGCAACGGTTGCGAGCCGACCTTGGCATCCTTCGTATCCTTGCCCTTATAGTTCGATTTCTCGAAGCGGCCCTTCTCATACCGCGGCTGGCTCGCCTCGCGCAGCCGGTCGCGCACATATTGCTTATAATAATGCTGCACCGTCGGGTGTTTGATCTGGCCGACTTTGACCATCACATCCTGTTCCTGCGCGGCGCGGGCTTCGGGGGTGGTGGCCCCCGTGCTCATCGCCTGATGCCACAGCACGGATGCCAGCGGCTCAGCCCGCGCTACAATCTCATCGAACGCGGCGCGCCCGGCATTGCGCAGCAGCGAATCCGGGTCATCGCCCTTGGGCATCAGCGCGAAGCGCAGCGTTTTGCCCGGCACCAGCAGCGGCAGCGCCAGATCCATCGCCCGCGTCATGGCGCGTTGCCCGGCATTGTCACCATCCAAACACAGCGTCGGCTCATCCACCAGCTGCCAGCTGAGCTGCAATTGCTCCGGCGTAATCGCGGTGCCCAGCGGCGCCACCGCATACGCGACACCGCCCTGGGCGAGCGCGATCACATCCATATAGCCTTCGCAGATGATGAGCTTACGCGCATCGAACGCGGCGCGGCGCGCGATGTCGAGGTTGAACAGCTGACGGCCTTTGCTGAACAGTGAGGTCTCGGGCGAGTTCAAATATTTCGGCGCATCCGCATTCGGTTCGCCCGGCAGCACGCGGCCACCAAAGGCGATGACGCGGCTCTTGCGATCGCGGATCGGAAACATCAGGCGGCGGCGAAACCGCGTATACGGCGCTTTATCCTCGACGCTGATGAGCATGCCGGTTTCCACCAGCTGCGCGGGCGTGATGTTTTTTGCCTTCATCGCCTGCGCCAACGCGTTGCGATCCGCCGGTGCGTAGCCGATGCGGAAGCGCGAAATGGTTTCCGCACTCAGCCCGCGCTCCTGCAGGTAACGGCGCGCTAGCTCGCCCTCGCTGGTCGATTCCAGCTGGTATTCAAACCAGGACGTCACCGCCTCCATCACTTGCTGGAGGGATTGGGCTTTTTGCTCGCGCTCAACTTCTGCGATTGTTTCACGTGGAACACTCAACCCAGCAAGCCCGGCCAGCCGCTCGACCGCCTCGCGGTAGCCCAGATGCTCGTAATCCATTGTAAAGCCGATCACATCCCCATGCGCACCGCAGCCGAAACAGTGGAAAAACCCCTTCTCGTCATTGACCGTGAAGGAGGGCGATTTCTCCTTATGAAACGGGCACAAAGCATGGAACTCGCGCCCCGCCCGCCGCAGGCTGACCGCCTTACCCACCACTTCAGAGACCCGAAGACGGTTGCGGATTTCTTCAATAAACGACTGAGGATACTTCATAATACCGCTGAATTGCTTGCTAATACGCCTGTGGATAAGAATATTTTTTCGGGGTTTGCCCCCTCGCCTATTGACCGAGCGGCTTCCCTCTACCTATGCTGACCCTACTGCGCCCGCGGGCAAACACGCAACAAGAACGCAGCAATCGCCAACAACAAAATCAAAACAGGTGACCTCGATGAGCAACGGAATGAACAATGCGTGGAGCAACAATGAGTTGCCCGACTTCCTGCAAGTAGGAGAAGAGATGCTGCCGCTGGTGATTCGTCGCCACCGCAGCGCGAAACGCATTTGCCTTCGTTACAACCCGACCGATCATGCCATCTCGCTCACCCTGCCGCGCCACACGCGAGTGACCGATGGGCTAATTTTCCTGATGCAAAAATCCGAGTGGCTGGTGGAAACGCTGCGCGACATGCCAAGCCAAAAACAAATCAAACCCGGCGTGGTGATTCCGCTGCTGGGCAAGCGCGTGCGCATCAAGCACGACCCCGACCTCAAACGCAAATGGATCGTGCGCGACGACGTGCTCTACATCGCCGGTAGCCGCGACGAATTCCCAGAGCGCATGACCGAGGCGCTGAAGAAAATCGCCAGCGTTACCCTCACCAATCTCGCCACGCGTGATGCCGCGCGTATTGGCCGCAAGCTCAACAAAGTCAGCGTGCGCGACACGCGTAGCCGCTGGGGCAGCTGCTCCTCCACCGCGCGCTTGTCGTTCTCCTACCGCCTGATTTTTGCGCCGCGTGAAGTGATGGAATATGTCGTCGCCCACGAGGTTGCCCACTTGCGCCACATGAACCACTCCACCGCCTTCTGGAACGCCGTCGCCGATCTCTGCCCGGAATACGAAGCGGCCAAGGATTGGTTGAAACTACACGGCAAGGATCTCTACCGCTTTAATGCGTAGCCTTGTCGCTATGACGTACGCGTAGTGGGGAAACCTCTATACTAAAAACTTGTCATGCCGGGCCTGTCCCGGCATCCAGCCCAGCCACACGACCAGACCCCGGGACAAGCCCGGGGTGACAAACGGTGGGCATTTATAAGGCAGTTTACTAATGCCTGCGCTTGCCGTCCGGATACGTATATTCCACCGGCACTTTGCCCTTCTCGGGCACTTTATCCATGAGCTTGTCCCAGAATTGCGGGGTCAGCACTTCGTCATCCGCTTTCGCGGCGTGGGTTTCTGCGGGCGCGGCATGGGCTTGTGGAGCGGCGGTCGGATCGCTCGGCACACCCATCGGGGCAGGCGCTTGCTCGGCTGCTGGCTGATCGGAACCGGCACGGCCGAACGGTGCGTCTTCGGGAATCGTGCCATTCGTCGTTGCGGCGGCAGGCGGTGCCGCACTATCGCCGCTGGTGCCAAACAGCCATGGCAGCAAGCCCTCGCTCGACCCGGCGGAACTTGGGATGGGCTTCGCCGGCAGGCCTTCCATCGCCTTGATCATATAGTCATGCCAGATCGTCGCCGGGATCGACCCGCCGGTGATTTTCTTCATGGATTTATTATCATCATTACCGACCCACACGCCCGTCACCAGCTGCGAGGTGAAACCGACGAACCACGCATCCTTATAGTCCTGGCTGGTGCCGGTTTTACCCGCCGCCTGACGGCCCGGCAGCCCGGCCTTCACCGCCGTGCCACGCGTCACCACATCCATCAGCATGTAGTTCATCATCTCGACCGTGCCTTTGGCCAGCACCGAATCACTCTCGACCGCGTCAGGACGTTTGTAAATTTCCTTGTTGCGCGTGCGGATACTGAGGATGCCATAAGGCTCCACGCGCTTGCCGCCGCTCGGCAAATGGGCGTAGGCACTGGTCATCTCCAGCAGCGTCGCCTCCACCGCACCGAGCGCAATGGAAGGACGTTCGGGGATATTGGGCACGCCCAGCCGCATCGCCATCTGCGCGACTTTGCTGACGCCCGTGAACTGGCTGAGCCGCACCGAAACGGTGTTGAGCGAATAGCGGATCGCCTCCACCATCGGGATCTGACCGCGATAGCCGCCCACTTCAAAATTCTCCGGCGACCAGACACGGTTGCCGACCTGAATCGAAATCGGCGCATCCTCGACCATCGATTGCGGCGTCATACCCGCTTCAAGCGCAGCGAGGTAAACGAATAATTTGAACGACGAGCCCGGCTGACGCTTCGCCTGAGTCGCCCGGTTATACTGGCTTTGCGCATAGCTCATGCCACCGATGAGAGCCTGCACGGCGCCGTCGGGCTTCATGGAAACAATCGCGCCTTGCGTTACGTTTTTCTTTTCACCCTGCATGGCGATGACGTTTTGCAACGCGTCCTGCGCCTGTGCCTGCATCTGGGTGTCCAGCGTCGTCGTCACGATCATATCCTCATCGACCTGGCCGACCACATCGGGGATGCTATCGACAATCCAGTCGGTGAAGTAGCGCACATCGCCGCCTTGCGTTTCACGGGCGGGGGATTTGGACAAGCTCGCCATCGCCGGCGCAATCTCGCGCTCTTTGAGGTAGCCCGCATCGACCATGTTCAGCAGCACCTGATGCACCCGTGTGCGGGCGCGCTCGGCATTGGCGGTTGGCGAATAGCGCGATGGCGCTTTGAGCAGGCCCGCCATCAACGCCGATTCAAACAGGTTCAGGTCACGCGCACTCTTGTTGAAATAGCGCCGCGATGCCGCATCCACCCCGAACGTGCCGGAGCCGAGATAGACCCGGTTCAGGTAAATCGCCATGATCTCTTTTTTGCTGAAGCGCGCTTCGAGCCAGAAGGCGAGCAGCATCTCCTGCATCTTGCGGCTGAAGGTGCGGTCTGGCGTCAGGAACACGTTTTTGGCGACCTGCTGCGTCACCGTCGAGCCGCCCTGCACCATCTGGCCGCGCGTGATGTTGGTCACGATAGCCCGCGCGATGCCGAAGAAATCCACCCCGTGATGCTCGAAGAAGCGGCGGTCTTCCGTCGCGATCACCGCTTGCACCAGCGGCTTGGGCAGTTGGTCGTAGGGGATATAGCTGCCATACACATCGCCGTAGTTGGCAATGACGCGGCCATCGATGGTTTCCACCGTGATGCCCTGCTGCTTCTTGATCGTATCGAGCGCGCGGATGTCGGGCAGCGTCGCGGCAAAATACATAATGATGAGGCCGCTGACGATAAAGCCCGCCATCATCAGCCGGACAATAACCTTCCATACGCTGCGGCGCTTGAGGAATGGCGTTGAACCGCTGCCGCCGCCCTTGCGTTTGCTGGTGCTGCGCCGACGCCCGCCCTTGGGCGCACGGTAGGCGGGATTGCCCGCATAGCTCGTGCCGCGCGGCGCACTCGCGCGCGGTCCAGCCTTGCTACTACGCTTACGCGGTGCACTGTTTTTTTCTGCCATGCGCGCTTCCTAGCGGAAAATTTTGCAGGCTCCTATCAAAATGTTATGGGTGGGTACCCCGCCCCATCACACCACTTGCCAGCGCGCGGGTTCGTGCTATGCACTTGGCGTATGGATGAGAAACGATACCACGCGATTGCCGATGCGACATTGATGCATTGCTACGACCAGCTCGAAGACGCCTTCGAGGCCGGGGCCATCGACGAGTTGGAGCTGCAAGGCGGCATCCTCACCATTAAAACCATGAGCGGCCGCACCTACCTTGCCACCAAGCACGCGCCCTCGATGGAGCTGTGGTTCGCCTCACCGGTTTCCGGCGGGCTGCATTTCACCTTCAACGAAAGCGACCAGCGCTGGCAACTGCCCAACGGCACATTGTTCTATGAACTGCTGCGCGGCGAATTGCTCGCGGAAAATATCGAGGTGGTGCTGTGACCGCAAAAACCGAACAGCCGGCCAAAGGCCGCCTCAGCTCGCTGCGTTATTTGCTGGGCTACCTGAAACCCTATCAACGCCACACCATCGGCGCGTGCGTCGCGCTTGTCTTCACCTCTTCGGGCGTGCTCGGCATGGGCACGGCGCTGCGTTACCTGATCGACCAGGGCATCGCCAAGGGCAACCAACAGCTGCTCGGCCAGGGCTATCTGATTCTGCTCGGCGTCGTCGTCGCGCTCGCGATCGGCACCTATACCCGTTACCTGCTCGTCTCGTGGATCGGTGAGCGCGTGGTGGCCGATATTCGCCGCGATGTGTTTGGCAAAGTGCTCTCCATGCACACCGCCTATTTTGAATCGACCCGCACCGGCGACCTGCTCTCGCGCATCACCACCGACACCACCTTGCTGCAAACGGTCGTCGGTTCCTCGGTGTCGCTGTTCCTGCGTAACACGCTGCTGTTCATCGGCGGCTTCACCATGCTGATGATCACGAGCGTCAAGCTCTCGGAATATGTGCTGCTGATGCTGCCGCTGGTGCTGCTGCCCATCATCACGCTGGGCAAACGCGTGCGGGTGCTGTCGCGCAGCACACAAAACAAAGTCGGCGATATTTCGGCCCATGCGGAAGAAACCATCGGCGCGATCCGCACCATCCACGCGATGGCGCTGGAGGATGCGGAAAACATCCGCTTCGGCGGGCTGATCGATGATACGGTCAAAACCGCGCTCTCGCGCATCCGCATGCGGGCGCTGCTGACGGCCATTGTTATCTGCCTCATTTTCGGCGCCATCGTCACCGTGCTCTATATCGGCGGGCAGGATGTGATTGCCGGGCGCATTTCCGCAGGTGATCTTTCGGCATTCATCTTTTATGCCGTGGTCGTCGCCGGGGCGCTGGGCGCAGTCAGCGAAGTGTTTGGCGAGCTGCAACGCGCGGCGGGTGCCACCGAGCGGCTGATGGAACTGATGCAGCTGGAGCCGGAAATCAAGGCCCCTTCCACGCCCTACCATTTCGCCAAGCCGCCTGAAGGTCGCCTGTCGTTCGAGCATGTGACCTTCCATTACGCCTCACGGCCGGATGCGGCGGCGCTGGCCAATGTTTCCTTCCGCATCGAGCCGGGCGAGACGGTCGCCATCGTCGGCCCTTCGGGCGCAGGCAAAACCACCATCTTCCAGATGCTGCTGCGGTTCTATGATCCGCAATTTGGCATCATCCGCATCGACGGGCATGATGTGCGCACGCTGGTGCCGCGCGAGTGGCGCAGCTATATCGGCATCGTGCCGCAGGACCCGGTGATTTTCTCGACCACCGCCTGGGAAAATATCCGCGCCGGGAAACCCAGCGCCACCGATGAGGAAGTGCGCGCTGCGGCGCGCGCCGCCTCCGCGCTCGATTTCCTCGAAGCATTGCCGGATGGGCTCAACACCTATCTGGGCGAAAAAGGCGTGCGGCTTTCGGGCGGCCAGCGCCAGCGCGTCGCCATTGCGCGCGCCATTGTGCGCAACCCATCGCTGCTGCTGCTGGATGAAGCAACCAGCGCGCTGGATGCCGAGAACGAAACCGCCATTCAGACCGCGCTTGAAACCATCATGAAAGAGCGCACGACGCTGGTCATCGCCCACCGGCTTTCCACCGTCATCAGCGCCGACCGCATCATTGTGCTCAATAACGGCAAGATCGAGGAAACCGGCACGCACACGCAGCTGCTGGCCAGCAGCGCGCTCTATCGCCGCCTTGCTGAACTGCAATTCCACGACTAGCCATGACGATCACGATTCTCCCCTTCGCGCCGGAGCTGGCGCCGCTGTTCGACCGGCTCAACCGTGATTGGATCGAGCAGTATTTCACCATCGAACTGTTCGATGACCTCGTGCTCACCCAACCCGAAAAAATGATCCTCGCCACCGGCGGCGAGATCTGGTTCGCGGCACTGGATGGCACGGTGATCGCCACTTGCGCGCTGTTGCCGTTTGCGCCGGGGGTGCTGGAATTCACCAAGCTCGGGGTGGATGAACGGGCGCGCGGCCACGGTGTCGCCCGCGCGCTGCTGCGCCATTGCCGTGAGCGGGCCCGCGCTAAAGGTGCGCATACGTTGAAGATTTTTACCAACACCGCCCTCGCCCCGGCCTGCGCACTCTATCGCAGCGAGCAGTTTGTTGAGGTGCCGATGAGCGACGAGCAACGCGCCCGCTATGTGCGTGGCAACATCATGTTCGATAACGCGCTGTAAGGCGACAATCCGTTATCGTTATTTCGTGAACACATCCGCCCGGTCGGCGCTGCCGCTTGGCACCTGGTTGCCGAGCGCCTGCACGTCGATGCTCAGCTGGTTCACGCCCTTCTCGATCAGGAAGGCGCGGATGCGTAAGCCCCGCGACAGCGAGGTGCGCTTCGCCACCGGCCCCTGCTCCGCCGTGCCCGATGCGTAAGCAACCACACGCACGCGGCCCTGCGACTTCTTCACCTTCTCGGCAATGTCGGTCAGGCTTGCTTTCGCATCATCGCTGAGGTCGGATTTATCGGTCGGGAAGGCAACCGTTTTTGCCAGTTTCGATGGGTTATCGCCGCTCCCATCCGCTGCCGGGAGCGCAGGCGTTGGCATTGGGGCGGGAGCAGCAGCGGGCTCGGCTTTCACCTCCACTTTCGCGGGGGCTTCTTTCACCGCTGCAACAGGCGCCGGAATGGCCGGTAACGCAGGCACTGCTTTGGCCGCCGGTAATGGCAGGGCTGGCGCAGGCTGTGCGGTCTTGCCGGGCAATGGCAACATCGGCGGCAATGCCGGAATACCGGCAGGCATTTTCACTGCCGCAACTGGGGCTGCTGCCGCAGGTGTTGGTGCCTTTACGGCTGCGGCAACGGCTGGAGCTGGCGCAACGGCTGCAGGCGCAGGTGGCGTCACCGCTTTTGCCGGGGCAGGCTTTTCGACCTTGGGCAATGGCAGTGCTGGCGGCGTCGCTTTGGCGCTTGGCGCGCTGTCACCCGTTGGGAATTTCGGCAAGGCTGGCAGCGCCGAAGCGGTGGCGACCACTACCGCCGCCTGCGGCTTCGCATCCAGCGGCGTGGCGGTAATGCCATCCTTCGGCTGCACCACATCGAGCGAGCTCACCGGCGGTTTGTCGCCGGTGATTGCTGCCAGCGATGGCAATTTCGATTTCGGCGGCAGGACCAGGGTGCCCGGTGTTGGCAAAGCGGGGTCGGTCGCTTCCGCTTCCGGCTTTTTCACCGCGGCAGCGACTGGGGGCTTGGGCAACTCCGGCACGGCAGGTAATGCCGCTGTCTTCGCATCCATTTTTGGCACCGCCGCAATTTCCGCTTTTGGCAGCACGACCGGTTTGGCAGGTGCGGCTTCCACGCTCACCTCTTTCTTCGGTGCGGCGGCGGGCAAGGTAGCGGGTGGCAGTTTTTCAGCCTCCACGGATTTGACGGCGCTCACCGGTGTTGGCAAGGCAGGCGGCTTCACGACGGCTGTATCCGTTTTAGCGGGCAGCGGTAGTGGTGGTGTCGGCAATTTGTTCACCACCGGCAAGGCGGGAATGCCGCCTTCTTTCTTGCTGAGATCGGCGAATTTCGGCGCTTCCGCTGGTTTCGCGGCGGCTTCCACTTTCGCAGGCAATGGCGGGATCACCGGCAGCGCTGCCTCTTTCTTCACGGGCTCCGCAGGCGTTGCGGGCACAGCCGGTAACTTGGCGGCAGGTGCGACTGCTGGCACTGGCGGCAAGGCTGGCTCGGCCTTCGCAGGCTCCACAGCAGCAACCGGAAGCGCTGGCACATCCGGCGTTGCTTTAGCTGGCGCAACAGGAACGGCGGGCAAGGCAGGCGGCACAACAGGTGCGGCTTTTGCGGCTTTCTCTGCGGCGGCTTTTTTAGTCTCGACCATGGTATTTTTCAGGGTTTTGGTATCGCTGACGACACCCTCTTTTTCTGGCTCGGCATTGAAGGTTTTCTTCAACCGCTCATTGACCGATGGCGGCAATCCGTTGGACGGTTTGTCCACCGGCACCATCAGCGGTGCGGTTGAAATTGACGGCGGCGCGGGCAGTTTCGGCGCGTCTTTGGGCGCTTCCTTCGCGGCTTCTAGCGGTTTCGCATCCTTGGCTTTTGCAAGCTCCGGCAAGGCGCCGATGTTAGGTAACGGCGCAAGCGGCGCGACTACTTTTGCCGCAGCAAGCGGCGTAGCAGGAAGCGGCGCAACGGGAGCCGCAGGCACAGGCGGCAATGGCAATGCAGCAGCGGCAGGCGTGCGCGCCGGGAACACGGCAGGCGGCAAGGCAGGCACCGCGTTGGAGGATTGCTGGACGGATTCCACCGGCGCAGCCTTATCCGCAGGGTTTTCGGCCTTCACCGCAGGTGGGGCTGGCAAGACCGGTGCCAACGGCGGGGTTTGCCAGACAGCGGTCGTGTCAGCCTTATCGGCTTTTGGTTTTTCTTTGCCAGCGGCCGCTTTCAGTGGGGCGGGCGCAGGCGCGGGGGCGGGTGCTGCAGGTGCGGCCTTCACCGGTTCTGGCAACGGCGCCATTTTCTCGACAGGTTTTGGCGGCAGCGCAGGCTTCACCGGCTCTGGTTTCACGGGCGCTGGCTTGACGACAGCGACGGGCGCTTTCATCAACGGTGCCGGCGGCACATAGGTCGGTTGCTCGACGGGCACGATGCGTTTGACTTCCGGCACCGCCACCGGTGCCGCAGCAGGCGCGACGGGTGCAGGAGCAGGCGGCACATAGGGCGCCACCACGGGCGCCGGGGCGATATAAACCGGGGCTGGCGCGGGAACGGGGGCCGCTGCCACAGGCGCAGGCGCTGGGTGCGCCACGTGTTTCAAAGGTTTCTGCGGTGCCGGGGCGGCAGGCGCGATGGGCATATAAGTTGCCGGTTTCAGCCCGCGCAAGGCCCCGAGATTGACTTCCACGCTGGGGCTCTCGGGCACGAGGTCGCGCGCGGTGGCGGCCAGCGGCTGCATCCACACAAAGCTGCAAACGCTGCATAGCAGCACGGCACGGGTTGCTTTCGTCGAGAATACGTCAAGTAATGGCATGGCGTTTGCTATCTTTTGTTGCTATCTTATTTTTGGAAATGGGCGTGAAGGTGCGAGGCACTGCCTTGTATCAAAGCGATGGCCCGGCTGGCAAGTTCGATTTACGTAAATAGGCGCTTGCGTGGGCGAAACCTTTATTCTAGGTTCCGCGCCATGTTGACTTCCCCGCTGATTACCGTGATGACCGCCGCCGTGCGCAAAGCCGCGCGTGGTGTCGTGCGCGATTTTGGCGAAGTGGATAAATTGCAGGTCAGCAAAAAAGGTGCCGCCAACTTCGTCACCAACGCCGACCTGCGCACGGATAAGATCCTGATCGAGGAGCTGGGCAAGGCCCGCCCCAAATTCGGTTTCCTGACGGAAGAGCATGGCATCATCGAAGGGGCGGATAAAAACCACCGCTTCGTGATCGACCCGATCGATGGCACCACCAACTTCATCCACGCGATTGCTTATATTTCGATTTCGGTCGCCGCCCAGAAAAAAACCAATAACGGCGCGTGGGAAACCATCGCCGGTGTGGTCTATGACCCGATCCATGACGAAATGTTCTGGGCCGAGGAAAAAGCGGGCGCCTATCTCAACAACGCCCGCCTGCGCGGCTCCATGCGCAAGGAAGACTTGCTGCTCTCCACCTCCTCGCCGCGCAAGAGCCGCGAGGGATATGAGCAAACCATGAACGGCTTCATCCGCGTGATCGAACATGGCGCCACGGTGCGTTGCTCCGGCTCCGCCGCGCTCGACCTTGCCTATGTCGCCGCCGGCCGGTTGGATGGCACCTGGTACCAGCGCCTCAATATCTGGGACATGGCGGCCGGGGCGCTCATCGTCAAGGAAGCCGGTGGCACCGTGCGCGCGATCGATGGCACCGAAATTGTTACCGATGGCAGCGGCAGTGTGCTTGCCACCGCGCCGCATCTCTACACGACCATCGCGGGCCTGCTTTCGCCTAAGGCGTAACACCCCATGCAAACGCACAGCCCTGAAGATCTCCGCCGCGGCTATCTCTGTGCTGCGGTTGTTGTCACCATCTGGACCGGGTTCATCCTCGTCTCACGCATGGGCGGCAAAAGCAGCCTCACCCCCTATGACCTGATCGCGCTGCGTTACGGCGTTGCCGCTATCGCCATTTTACCATTCTGGTGGCACCACCGTACCAACCTGCTGGAATGGCGCAAGCTGGCGCTGGCGCTTGTCGGCGCGCTGGGGTTCACACTGTTCGCCTTCAACGGCTTCCGCCATGCCCCGGCCAACCATGCGGCGATTTTGCTGCAGGGGTTCCTGCCCTTCACCGTCTCGGTGATGGCCTATTTCATTCTCGATGAGCGGCCCACCCGGCGGCGGCTGGCGGGCCTTGGCCTTGTCGCGCTCGGCGTCAGCAGCATTGCACTGGAAAGCTTTGGCAGCAGCGGCCTGACCGTGCTGGGCGATGGCATGCTGGTCGGCGCGTCGCTGTGCTGGGCGCTTTACACCGTGCTGCTGCGCCGCTGGAACATGCCGCCGATGGATGCGACCATCGCCGTCACCTTGATTTCAACCGTGCTATACCTGCCGATTTACCTGCTGCTTCTGCCCAAAAACATCGCCGCCACGCCGCTGATGGATTGCGTCGGCTTTGCGCTGTATCAGGGCGTCATCGTCGCCGTGGTGCAGATGATTTTCTATACGAAAAGCGTCGCCCTGCTCGGCGCCTCGCGGCTGGCCATGGTCGCTAGCATCGTGCCGGTGCTGGCATCGCTGGGGGCTGTCCCACTGCTCGGCGAACCGCTGACCCTGCCGATTGCTGTCGGTCTGGTGTTCACGGTGCTAGGTGCATGGGTCGGCAACAGCCGAGGCGCAACGCGCCCGATACCGTCCGCATCCTAAGATTCAAAGAAATCGCACACAAAACCGTGAGCCGGGCGAACCAGCCATGAGCCCGCGAGAGCGGCGCTTCAGGTTCGTCAGTAGACGAACCTGAAGCAACCAACGCTCTACTTCGCGCGTTCGACGTAAGTCAGCTCGTTGGTGTTGACCACGATCCGGTCGCCCATGCCGATGAATGGCGGCACCATCACGCGCACGCCGTTTTCGAGCTTGGCGGGCTTGTAGGACGAGGATGCAGTCTGGCCTTTCACTACGGGATCGGCCTCGACGATTTCGAGGATCACCTGGTCGGGCAGTTTGACGCCGATCGGGTTGGCTTCATGCATTTCCACCTGCACCACCATGCCGTCCTGCAGGAAGGCAGCGCGGTCGCCGAGGAAATCGGCCTGCATGATGATCTGCTCGTAATTTTCCTGATCCATGAAGGTCAGCGTGTCGCCTTCGCGGTAGAGATACTGGAAGTCGCGCTGGTCGAGCGTCACGCGCTCCATCGCCTCATCCGGGCGCAGGCGCAGGCCACGCTTGTTACCGCTCTTGATGTCTTTCATCTCGACCTGGTTGAACGAGCGCAGGTTGCCCGGCGTGCGGATTTCATGGCTCGTCACCATCCACAATTTGCCTTCGAACTCAAGCACCATACCGGCGCGGACGGTCGATCCATCAATACGCATCATTCACTCCATCGTTACGCATGTGAGCCGCCCACCTAGCAAGGCACGCGGCAAGATGCAAGCAAATGCGTGACCGTACGCCGCGCTTTCGCGGTTGCGAAGGCCGCGTGCCGCAGTATAATACGGGGCATGACGGAGAGCAATTTTACGGCATCAATAGAACCTTAATCTTCTACGTGTTAGAATGGGTTCTCACTATTGGGGGCTATATGCAAAATAAAGGGCAGCAAACCACAGATGTTGGTAATGCAGAAGTAACGGTAACACGGCATGTTAATGAGAGTATTGTAGTCCGTGTTGACCCTCAAAAAGATACTAAAATCAACGGTTATGGGCAAGTGGTGCCGGGCACCGATAAGGACGATAAAACGCTCGCCATTTCGCACGATGGCACAGTTAAATCAAACGGTCGTGTGCTGAATGCTGAGGCGCTAAAAAAAGCCGGAATTAATGTGGATCAGGTAACGCAGCTTGGTCGAACACTAAGCGAGCAGACCAAACTTAGCCCCGCCGATATGAAAACGCTTGGGCAATTGGCCCAACAAGCAAGCAATCTGGCAGATAAAGACCCATTGGTAGTGGTACCAAACAGGTAATATATCGACCGCCATTTGTTTGGTCGAAGGCGCTTTCATGCCTTGATCTTAGCCCGCCCGATAGTATAGCCATTGATATAGAATACCAAGGGGCGCCGATGAAACATATCGCCAGAACAGTGATGAACGACCGGACATGACCGATACCGCCATTTCCTCCGCCCCCACCATCCGCGTTGCCGGCCGCAGCTGCGGGGATTGCGCTATGTGCTGCAAAATTCCCATCATCCCGGAGCTGGATAAGCCTTACAACACGTGGTGCACCCATTGCAGCAACCACACCAACTGCAGCATTTACGACACCCGCCCGCAGCGCTGCCGGGATTTTTTCTGCCATTTCATGACCAGCACGCTGAGCGAGGAATGGCGCCCGAGCAAATGCCGCCTGATTGTCACCGCCCACCCCGACCGGGTGCTGGTGATGGTCGATCCCGCCCGCCCGGATGCCTGGCGCAAGGAGCCGTATTTCTCCAACATCACCCACTGGTCTACCCAGACTTCGGTGTATGTCATGCTCGGCGCGGTGACCTACGCCGTGTTCCCCGACCATGTCGATGCGCTGGGCGAGGTGACGGACGACCACCATATTATGGTGCTGGAAGAACCGGGTCCGCATGGCCCACGCAAACGCGCAGTGCGCATCCTCAAATCCGAGGCCCCGGCGCATTTACCCCGTCCCACCACCTAACCCAAGGCACGGCGCATGAGCGAACCCTCCCCCACCGTCCCCGGCCGCAGCTGCGGCGATTGCGCCCTGTGCTGCAAAATCCTTGAAATCAAGGCGCTCGATAAACCGCGCGATGTCTGGTGCAGCCACTGCTCCACCCGCCAGAAATGCGATATTTACCTCGACCGCCCGCAAACCTGCCGCAATTATAACTGCGGCTACATGACCCAACCCTGGATCGGCGAGGAATGGTATCCGCGCAATGCGCGCATGATGATCAGCTTCGGCGCGGATGGGCAGCATATGTTCGTGCAGGTAGACCCGACGCGCGCGGATGCGTGGCGGCGCGAGCCCTACCTCTCGCAACTACGCCAATGGGCGCGGCTCAACAACCCACGCGGCCAGCAGGTGATTGTCTCGCTCAACGGCCGCTATATCGTGGTGTTCCCCGACCGCGAGGTCGATCTGGGCCCCATTGGCGACGATGAAACGGTGACGTTCACCGTCACCCAAACACCCACCGGGCCGGTGACACAGGCACAGAAGGTAAAAATCGCGCAGAGCTAGCGTTTTATTGATTAAACCACCCCACCTGTCACCCCGTCGAACGACGGGGTCCATCTTCACCACCCAAGACAGGTAGACCCCGTCATGCGACGGGGTGACAACCTGAATCTGACTCAGTCAAGATGCCCTAGCGCCGCGCTTGCAGCCCTTGCTTGATGGCGGCATTGAACGCCCGCACGGCAGCGGCGGGGCCTTCCGGCGCGCTCCACACGGCGGTGATGGCGGCGATGAAATCCGCCCCCGCACTCACCAGCGGGATGCAGTTTTGCGGCGTCAGCCCGCCAATAGCGACCGAAGGCACGGTGGTATAGGTCGACCACCAGGGCAATAAATCCGCCGCCGGGGTGCCATACATCGCCAGTTTTTCCGGGGCTTTCGATTGGGTCGGGTGATAGGCGCCAAAGGCGATATAATCCGCGCCGCCCTCACCTGCTTCCATCGCCAGATGGGCCGAATCATGGCAGCTGATGCCGATCACCTTATCCGCCCCGAGCTGCGCGCGCGCTTCCGCCAACGGCATATCTTCCTGCCCGAGATGCACCCCATCCGCCCCGAGCTCGAGCACGAGATCGACCCGGTCATTAATCAGAAACGCCACGTCATGCGCGTGGGCGATGGGCATCAACGCCGCCGTCGCGGCGCGGATGGCGTCGTCGCTGGCATCCTTCAACCGCAGCTGGAAGGCGCTGACATCGCCCGCGCTCAAGGCTTCATCCAGCGTGCGGGCGAAGGCTTCCGGCACCAGCGTTGGCGGCGAAATCAGGTAAAGGCGGCACAAATACGGTTCAGACATGGCGCGACTATAATAAGTTCCACCGCCCACGTCCAGCAGCGCACCATTATATTTCTTTGCGCATTCATTACCGTTTTTTTATGCGCGTGCAGCTATGGTCTCAGCATCCACAAGGAGGAGACTATGCGTAACTTATTACTCGCCCTGACGACCGGCATTCTCGCCGGGCAAGCCTTTAGCATCTACCGCGAAACCGCCGCCCGCTGCGCCAAACGCGAGCAGCGCCGGGAAGACCGGGTGGATGATACGATCGACGATTCCTTCCCGGCCAGTGATCCACCAAGCTGGACGCCCCTGAAACCGGGCGTCGCGAACCGTTAATAAAAAAGGCATGAAACAACCGTTTCATGCCTTTTTCTTGGCTGGAATGCACGCACGATGCATCCCACTACTTGTCATCCAATTGTCATACTTGAAAATGGCGCTGGTGTTATAATGTATCCATCATATTAATCAAAATAACACCGTGGGTAGCATAATGGAACCGATGAAACCGAATCATGCGCAAGAGTATCAAGGCCCGGGCAAAATGTGGTCGGCCTTTGGCGGCTGGGGCGTTGGCGGCCTGATTGGCGGGCTGGCCACGCTGCCATTCCGGTGGAACTCGATTAAGTCCATCTTTAAGGGCGAAATCGTCAAATCTACTGGGCTTTGGGTTGGCTCCAGCCTGCTGGTTTTAGCCAGTTCTACGGTCGGTGCTATTGTCGGCTGGAACAAAGGGAAAAACGGGCAGCAGCAATTCGAAAACACCCAAGCACAACTGGCCAATGCCGAGAATGAAAACACCCAACTGAAGCAAGTGATCGGCACTCAGGCGCAAACCCAAAAACGCTTCAGCGACACTGTGACCTCGCGCAGCGAACAAGGCAGCCATGCCGCTGCTGCAGAAGCCGATAAACAACAAGCAAGCGTCACTACCCCGACGCTATAAACTTAATCCACATGCATAAAAAGGGTATGAAGCAAACGCTTCATACCCTTTTTAGTGACACGGTCGCCGCCGCTTATTTGGCGGCTTTGTAGATCCCGACAATGTCGTTCAGCAGGCTCAGCGCTTCGTCGCGCGGGCGTTGGAAGGCGTTGCGGCCCATGATCGAGCCATCCGCACCGCCGGCGGCAATCTCTTGCACCTCGGCCAGCACTTCGGCAGTGGATTTCGCGCCGCCGCCGGAGAAAATGACCAAGCGACGGCCACCGAAGGTGGTCTGTTTGATATGTGCGATGCGCTCGGCGAGCGTGCCAATTGCAATTTTTTCTTTCTCGTAAACCTTCTTCGCTTCGGCCTGCTCAATGAACGCGGTCGGCGGTTTCACCTTGATGATATGCGCGCCGAGCAACGCCGCCATATGCGCCGCATAGGCCGTGATGTCGATCGCGGTTTCGCCGTCTTTGCTGAGGCCTGCGCCGCGCGGGTAGCTCCAGATCACCACCGCCATGCCGAGCGCTTTGGCTTCCGCCGCCATTTCGCGGATTTCTTCCATTTGCTCATATGCCTGATGGCTGCCGGGATAAATCGTGAAGCCAATCGCCGCGCAACCAAGGCGCAGCGCGTCACCCACCGTTGCGGTGACGGCCTGATCGGGCGCAGCGTCCTTGGCGACCAGCGAGTTGTTGCTGTTCACTTTCAGGATCAGCGGGATCGCCCCGGCAAAGGTGTCGGCACCCGCTTCCAGCATGCCCAGCGGCGCGGCGTAGGCGTTCAGCCCCGCATCGATCGCCAGTTTAAAATGATAGTGCGGGTCATAGGCCGAAGGATTCACCGCGAAGCTGCGCGCCGGGCCGTGCTCGAAGCCCTGATCGACCGGCAGGATCACCATGCGGCCGCTGCCGCCCAATTTGCCATGCATCAGCATGCGGGCAATGTTGCCCTTGGTGCCGGGATTGTCGGATTCATACCAGGAGAGAATTTCTTTAACCTTGCGGGTAAGTGCCATATGCGTGTGCCTCATGCGGGTGATGAAGGCCGGTTTAAGCATATTGCGCCGATGCGTCAAGCGTTTGGATAACGCGCCAGCACCTGTGCATCCACCGTTGCCGCTGCCGCGCGCAGCTGGGCCAGCATGGACTCGCTGGTCTCGCAGATAATGCTGCTAAACCCCAGCCGCAGCGCATCATGGGCGATGGCCGGGTCATCACCACAACACAGAGTGAAGGTGAATGCTTGCGGGAATTCGGCGCGCAACGCCGCCACCAAGGCGCGGTAATAATTCACGCCCGCATGGCAGGCGGCAAAGGGGGAGGAAACCAACGCGCTTGCGCCCGCAGCCAGCGCCGCGCGCGCATCCTCAAGCCCGTGCGCGCGCTGCATCGGTCGCCTGGGTGAGCAGCGCTTCGATGCCCGGCAGCGACTTGCCCTCCAGCCATTCGAGGAACGCGCCGCCCGCGGTCGAGAGGTAGCTCAGCTCGTTGGACAACCCGGCATGCGCCAGTGCTGCCACCGTGTCACCACCACCGGCAACCGAATGCAACTGCCCACGCCGCGAGGCCGCTGCCACCATCCGCGCGATCTGCACCGTGGTCGCATCGAACGGTGCGGTCTCGAACGCGCCGACCGGGCCATTCCACACCAGCGTTTTGCTAGCGGAAATCACTTCCTGCAGCGCCAGCAGCGAGCGTGGGCCCACATCGAGGATCATCCCATCCGCCGGAATATCATGCACATCGCATACGACCGAGGCCGCATGCGCTTTGAATTTTTTGGCCACCACCGCGTCGCTTGGCAGCAGGATGCGGCATTGCTGGCCTTCCGCCTGTTTCAAAATCGCGCGCGCGGTCGGTGCCATCTCGGCCTCGCACAGCGAGGTGCCGATCTGGATGCCTTGCGCGTACAGGAACGTATTCGCCATCGCCCCGCCGATCACCAGCGTATCGACCTTGGCCAGCAGGTTGCTCAGCAACTCCAGCTTGGTCGACACTTTCGAGCCGCCGACAATCGCCGTCAACGGGCGCGCCGGGTCGGCCAGCACGCTCGACAGGGCGTGCACCTCCTCCTCCATCAACCGGCCAGCGGCGGCGGGCAGATAGGGGTTGAGCCCGACAATCGACGCATGGGCGCGGTGCGAGCAGGAGAAGGCGTCGTTCACATACACATCGCCAAGCGTGGCCATGGCCTGGCCGAAGGCGGCATCGTTGGCCTCCTCCTCGGCGTGGAAGCGCAGGTTTTCCATCAAAATCACATCCCCGGCCTCGGCCCCTTCGACCGCTAGCCGCGCCGTGCTGCCGACGCAATCGGGCGAGAATTTCACCGGCCGGTCCCACAGGGCGGCCGACAGCGCATCCACCAGCGGCGCCAGCGAGAGGCCGGGGTCAAACCCCTTCGGGCGGCCCAGATGCGAGAGAATCACCACCTTGGCGTGGCGCTCCATCAAATATTGCAAGGTCGGAACGATCCGCGTGATCCGCGTGGCATCCGTCACCCGACCGGCCTGCATCGGCACGTTCAAATCCACCCGTACCAGCACGGTTTTTCCAGTAACATCAATGGATTCAAGGGTCGGCAGGGCGATGGTCATCAATTTCACCAAATTGTCACACTTTGTTAACCCCGCCGCTTGTATTATAGGCCCGTAACGAATGCAAGCACAGGGGATTAGAGGGCACTATGGACGAGAAAACACAGGACACAGCACCAGCCGAAGTCAATCCGTATGCGCCGTACGATCGCGCTTCAGTAGAGATGTCACACTGGATGCATGGCGGCCGCACCGAAAAACCAGCGAACAATACGGCACAAGAGGAGCAACCCGCAGCGTCACCCGCTCCGGTTATTCCACCTAAACCACGCATATTCGCTCGTTTCGACAAGAACCTGCGGCAACTGGAAAAGCATGTCACCACGCTGGGCGGCGCAATCGAAACCCCGCTGCAGCTTAGCGATAAAACCCGATCCGCGCTTGAAGGCTACCTGATTGCCGTTGCCTCCGGCGAAGCGTTTGCCCAAGTTGAAATAGAGCGCGCCCCTCTGGCTGCTATACAACGGGGAGAACAAATGGATGCCGCCAAGCTGGGAGTCGGCCTGGTAACAACCGATTATTCTCGGGCGGTACAAAATAGCTTTAAACATACGCTAACCAAACGCCTTGAGGCCCTTGCCCGCGACATCGTAAAAGAAAATAGTGTCAACGACATCAAAAAAGGGAATAGCGGCGAACAAATCATAGCAGAAAAATTGACAAAAACCTTGCTGGCGCTTGATGATAGAATCCCTCAACTGCGCGGGCTAAAATCGATACAAGCGGAGCTCAAAGTGCAGCTGGATGCGCTGCAGAACGAGGGGACAACTGACAGCCTGGATGCGGAGGATGTGGCCAACACACGGGCGTACATGGCCGCCCACCCCGACGAGCCGTTGATCGAGCACTACAGCGCGATGCTGGAGAAAAGCAGCGCGTGGTTGAAAGACGATAAAGCGAGGCACAAATCCTGGGTGAAACGTGGCGAGGACGCCCCCCGCACGAGCACCCCGACGCCCGGCTAGGGCTTACGCGCTCAGATGCGAGAGAACCACCACCTTGGCGTGGCGCCCCATCAAATAGTGCAAGGCCGGCACGTTCAAATCCACTCACACAAGCAGGTTCTTTCTAGTAATATCAATTGATTCAAGAGGCGGCAGGACGAGGATTATCAATTTCCCCCAATTGTCACACCCAGTTAACCATGCCGCTTGTATTATAGGCCCATAACAAATGTAAACACAGGAGATTTAGAGAACACTATGGACAAGAAAACACAGAGCATGGCACCCGCCGATGCCAATTCGGCTATCTTCACCCGCTTTGACGAGGCGCTGGAACAGCTGGCGAACGAGGTCAGCACCCTGCCCGACGGGACGGCACCGCTGAAGCTTAGCGATAAAACCCGATCCGAGCTTAAGGGCTACCTCATTGCCGTTGCCTCCGGCCAGCTATCCATCGGCATGGAGGATGAGCGTGCCCCCCGCCTCGCAGTGTTACCAAAAGAAGAACAGCAGCGCATGCGTGAAACACAGCAGCGCATGCAGCAGGAACAGCAGCGCTTCCAACAGCAGTACTTCAGCGCGGCGGAGAAAGGCTTTACACTGCAACTCTCCGAGCATCTTGCCGGTCTGGCACAGCGCATCGCCAAAGAGCAGCAGCTGCCCGATAGCGCGACGGCGCAATTGCGCGACACGCTCCTGAAGCTGAATAACAGAACACCGGAACTGGAAGACCTCAGCTCCCCGACACAGATAGCGCTGGAAGACCTCCGCTTAGCGCAGGCAGCGCTGAAAGCGCATCTAACGCCACAAACCGAGACCACGCCCGCAAGGGGGCACCGCGCCTTGGCTGCGGCTATCGAGGAGCCCCCGATCAACCAGCATTACCGCACCATGCTAAGCGACAGGACAGCCCATTGGCTGCACCATGGTGAAGTACCCACAAGCTGGGCGAAGAGCATCATCAGCCGCAACATGCAGCGGCAGGAGCAACTGCCGCGGCAGGAGCAGCGGGAGCAGCCGGATTTCGGCACCAACCACGGCGCGGGCTTTTCGAGATACAGCTAGCGTTTACGCGCCAAATCCAGCATCCGGCAGCTGAAGCCCCATTCATTATCATACCATGCGGCGACGCGCAGCAGATTGCTGCCCACGACGGCGGTGCCGGTGAGATCGACAATGGCGCTGGCGTTATCGTGGGTGAAATCGATCGATACCAGCGGCTCGGCGGAAACTTTCAGGATGCCTGCCATTGCACCCGCAGCGGCGGCGGTGAAGGCCTGATTGACCAGCTCTTTGGTCACCGGTTTGCTGGTGACGACCGTGAGATCGACCAGCGAAACATTCGGCACCGGCACGCGAATCGCGGTGCCGCTCAGCTTGCCTGCCAGCTCCGGCAGCACCAGGCCGATGGCCTGGGCCGCACCGGTTTTGCTCGGCACCATGCTGAGCGTGGCGGCGCGGGCGCGGCGGGGGTCTTTGTGGGACCCATCGACCAGGTTCTGATCGCCGGTGAAGGCATGCACCGTGGTCATGTATCCCGATTCAATACCAAAACTATCATTCAAAATTTTGGCGACCGGGGCGAGGCAGTTAGTGGTGCATGAGCCAACCGAGAAAACCGTATGTTCTGGCGTGATTTTTGCGCAGTTCACACCGCGGACAAAGGTCGGACAATCGTCACCTGCCGGGGCAGATATCAACACCCGCTTCGCGCCTTGGGCGAGGTGGACGGACGCCGCTTCCTTGCTGTTAAACGCGCCGGTGCATTCGAGCACGATATCGACACCAAGCTCCGCCCAGTTAATGTTCTTCGGATCACGCTCGTGGGTGACGGTGAACTTCCCGCGGCCCATGTCGATGCCCGCATCATCAAACGTAATTTTGTTTTGGAAGCGCCCGTGCACCGAGTCATATTGCAGCAGATGCGCATGGCTGGCGTTGCTTGCCGAACCGTTGGCGGCAACCAGCCGGATGTCGTCATAGCCCTCTTCCACTATCGCCCGTGCGACGCAGCGGCCGATGCGGCCCAACCCGTTAATGCCTACATTGATGGTCATGGTGACGCTCCTTTTGCCCGCGTTATAGCGGGTTATTGCGGCACGTCAAATGACGTTGCAGAAAGAATCGCGCAAAGCGGCAGCGGCCCATACAGATGGAGAAAATCCCCCGCCCGCGACCCGGATGACGATGGCTCCCAGCGCAAGGCCGCACCCAGCGCCGCGCTATCGACACTCAGCAGCACCAGATCGCGCTGCCCGGCGAAATATTTTTGTGCGGTTTCCGCCTGCTGCTGCTCGGTGGAAAAATGGATGTAGCCATCCGCCATATCCACCGGCATACCGGGAAACTCGCCGCTGCGCTGCGTTTCCTCCCACAGCGCGCGCGTGCAGATTTTATAGATCAGCATTTACTTGGAGGCCGCCGCCACAATCGCATCCACCGTGATGCCAAAACGCTTATACAGCTCCTCGGCGGGCGCACTCGCGCCGAAATGGGTCATGCCGATGAAGATGCCTTCGTCGCCCAGCAGTCTCTCCCAGCCCTGTTCGAGCGCGGCTTCCACCGCAATGCGGCGCACGCCCTCGCCCAGCACCTGCTTGCGATAGGCCGGGGTTTGCTGCGCGAACAGCTCCATGCATGGCACGGAGACCACGCGGGTGGCAATGCCGCGCGCTTCCAGCTGCGCCTGCGCCTCCACCGCCAGATGCACCTCGGAACCGGTCGCCATCAGCACCACGTTCGGTGCGCCATGTTTCGATTCACGCAAGATATATGCGCCTTTGGCAGATTGGTTCTCGGCCACGAAATCGCTGCGCAAATGCGGCAGCGCCTGACGGGTGAGCGCGAGGATGCTCGGTGCTTTGGGCGATGCAATCGCCAACTGCCAGCATTCGGCAGTTTCGGTCGCATCGCACGGGCGCATGACGAGCAGGTTGGGAATCACCCGCAGGCTGGCCAAATGCTCGACCGGCTGGTGGGTTGGGCCATCCTCGCCGACGCCGATGGAGTCGTGCGTCATCACATAAATCACCCGCTGTTCCATCAGCGCGCTGAGGCGGATGGCCGGGCGGCAGTAATCGGCAAACACGAGGAACGTGCCGCCATACGGGATGAAGCCGCCATGCAGCGCGATGCCGTTCATGGCCGAAGCCATCGCATGCTCGCGCACGCCGTAATAGAGGTAGCGGCCGGTGAAATCGCTCGGCGTGACCGGGGCCATCACCTTGCCTTTGGTGTTGTTGGAGCCGGTTAAATCCGCCGAGCCGCCAAGCAGGCTGGGCATCAACGGCGCCAGCACATCCAGCACGTTTTGCGACGAGGCGCGGGTAGCTTCCTTCGGCTGGCTGCTTGCAAGCTGCTGCTTGAACTGCTGCAGTGCCTGCGTCCATGCCTCGCCCAGATCGCCCGAGAGGCGGGTGCTGAAAGCGTCCGCATTGGCGGCGGCGGCGAAACGTTTTTCCCATGCGCCAAAGGCCTGCGCGCGGGTTTGCGCGGCGGCGCGCCAGGCATCCACAATCGGCGCCGGAATTTCGAACGGCGCATGCGGCCAAGCAAGGTTGCTGCGCGCGCCCTCGATTTCGCTCGTGCCAAGTGGCGAACCATGGCTGGAATTCTTGCCTGCCTTGGTCGGCGCGCCTTTGCCGATGACGGTGTTGCAGGCAATCAGCGTCGGCTTATCGCTCGCCTGTGCCCGCGCAATGGCGGCGCGGATGGCGGCGGCGTCATGCCCATCGATGGCATCGGTGTTCCAACCCAGCGCGGCGAAACGCGCGCATTGATCGTCCGACACGCTCAGGCTGGTCGGCCCGTCGATCGAAATCTGGTTATCGTCCCACAGCACGATCAGCTTGTTTAGCTTCAAATGGCCGGCAAGCGACGCCGCTTCGTGGCTAATGCCTTCCATCAAGCACCCGTCGCCGGCGATAACATAGGTATAGTGATCGACCAGCGCCGCACCGAATTCGGCGGCCTGCATCTTCTCGGCGAGCGCCATGCCGACAGCGTTGGCAATGCCCTGACCGAGCGGGCCGGTGGTGGTTTCGATGCCCGTCGCATGGCCGTATTCCGGGTGACCGGCGGTTTTGCTGCCCCATTGGCGGAAATTGCGGATCTCGTCGAGCGTCATATCCGGGTAGCCGGTGAGGTGGAGCAGCGCATATTGCAGCATCGACCCATGCCCGGCGGAGAGCACGAACCGGTCGCGATCCGGCCAGTGCGGATGGGTGGGATCGTAGCGCAAAAATTCGGTGAATAGCACCGTAGCAACATCCGCCATGCCCATCGGCATGCCGGGGTGGCCGGATTTGGCTTTTTCAACCGCATCCATCGCAAGGGCGCGGATGGCGTTGGCCATCTGATCGTGGGTGACGGTGTCGCTCATAGGTTTTTTCATCGCGTGCTGGTTCATGGCTCGTCCATACACGCCGATCCGCAGCCATGCAACTGCGATTCACATTCGCCCGCCTGCCGCAGTTATACACATGCCCACCCGCCCGGATTGCAATCGCCCGGACGATATGGTTACTTCGGTTCAGAAAACAAAAAACTACCACACATCGCTCACCCGTTAGCGAAAGATGAGGGCAGCATGACAAGCAACTCGAAAATCACTTTAAACGATGCGATCTCGTCGATGGAGCGCGCCTACCTGCGCCTTGAGGCCGCGGCCGATATTGCCGTGCACGAGCGCGCCCAATCCGCCGCCCAGCGCGAATCGGCACAGCATGAAATCAGCCAGTCCTGGCAGGCCCACAGCAGCCAGCTGGAAGCCTCGCTTGCCGATGTGACCTCGGAAAACCAGTTCCTCAAGGAAGATAACCTGCGCCTCGCCAACCAGCTGCAAACGCTGCAACGTGATTATCTCGGCCTGCAGGAAGCCGCCAACCACGCCGCCGGCCGGCTGGATGCCTCGGTCAAGCAGCTCGATCTGATTTTGGAGCATTGATATGTGGGACCTCCTGGAAATGCATTTCTATGCGGGGATTTCTAGGAATGCCCGCCCGCAGAACCGCAGCATAACAGCGCTATGTGAGGATTCGAGGACGGACATGACGACGAAATCACCCATAGAAATGTATTTATAGGGGGTCCCATGAGCCAGAAAACCGTCATCGCCCATGTTTATGGCAAGGAATATACCCTAGCCTGCGACACCGGTCAGGAACAGCATTTGATGGGCCTCGTCGCCCAGATTAACGAGCGCACCCAACGGCTTGAGAAGGCTGTCGGCAAACTGCCCGAGCCGCTGATGCTGCTCTATACCGCCCTCATGATCGCCGACGAAATGCACGACACCAGCCGCGACCATGCCCGCGCCAAAGACGAGCTGGCCCGCGCCCTGCGCCAGCTGGACGAAACCAGCGGCGACGACACCCGCCTGGCCGCCCTCGAAGACGAGGTCGCCGAGAGCCTGCACGCCATCGCCACCCGCATCGAGGGCCTGGCCGAAAAACTGAGCGCGTAAGCCATTTTCCGCCAAAAACCACACCGCCCTTGTGAAACCCGCCGCTTTGCTCTACATTAACCAGTGAATGGTACTGCCCGGTTGGTGAAGGTATTGTATTACTCCGGACCGACTATCCATCTCAGGGAGCTGTCCCTGCCTTGCACCCTTGGTGTAGGGTATACGGTGCCCACCTGTTCAAACGGGTCTCGAGAGAATCAAACTACCCACGGCCATGGTGGTATCATTCACTTCATGCTAGCGCGCAGCGCTGCATTCGTTTTTTGATTGGCGGCGTTGCCGCGTGGGGGGCGTCCCGCCCCCAGCTACCGCTCCCCCTCGTTCGCGCTTACGCGCTCCGGCTCCGCGCCGTCGCGCTGCGCGCGGCTAACTGCGGGCTATGCATTTTCTTTCCTGTTCCCTCGTGTCCCTCCACCCCCTCCACGTCATCCTGAACTTGTTTCAGGATCCATCGCGCGCAAGCGCCAGCAATATTGCCTGCCGCGCAGTGGGACCCCGGGGTGACAATGGCTACGGCGGCAATACTGACGAATAATCATAAACCGTCATCAAACTGTCACCGAACCACGCTAGGGAGGCTTTCCAAAAACAACAAAACGGAGAAGACGGGCATGAGCGACAACACAGCAAGATGGCAAACAGTGGTAAAAAGCGGTGGCGAAGGACTTGCCGGTCTGAAGGCGATACCCAGAAGCCATCTAATCGCCGCGAATGATGCCAAAAATCCCGGTAATCCCGTCATGCGCACGAACCGCAATCGCCGCAGAGACAGCGTTGAGCAAGGTCTGGACCCAGCGTTTCTGGCCCACGAAACCCGTGCAGTCAAGAAAGCCCGTGACACGTGGTCTGCGCGCGAAGAAGAAGCAAGACGTGATGCCTACAATCCCAACTTCGAGCGACCGCGCTAGTTGCACCGCCCGAAAAACCCGGCATACTGGTATTTATGAAAACCCATGCTTCCGATCGGGCGCTGGTGACGCAGAAGCGTAAGCTGCGCGAAACCATGCAGGCCAAACGCATGCAGATGCCGCACGCAGCACTGCTGCGCGCGAGTGAATCGGTGGCGCGCCATTATGCCGACCACCCCATCCTTGCCTTTGCTGCCAGCTTTGCGGGCTACCGCGCCATGCGCGGCGAGCTGGATGTGATGGAGATTTTCCGGCTGATGGAGCGCTTCCGCAAAGCCAGCGCCCTGCCCTGCATCACCGGCGATAAATCGCTCGTGTTTCGCACCTGGACGCTGGGCCAGCCACTCACCCGCCACGCGCTCGGCATGGAAGAACCGCTGGAGGGTGCACCGCTGATCCTGCCCGAGATCATCCTCGTGCCGCTGCTCGCCTTCGATGGCGAGGGCTACCGGCTGGGCTATGGCGGCGGCTATTACGACCGCACCATCGCCGCCTTGCGCGAGGCGGAGAAACCGCCGCTGTTCATCGGCGTCGGCTACAGCATGCAGGAAATCGAGCAAGTCCCCACCGGCGACTATGACGCGCCGCTGGATGGTATCCTGACCGAGCTGGGTGTAAGTATGTTTTAAGCACTCGAATCCCTCCCCCTATCGGGGGGAGGTTAGGTGGGGGGCCATCCCAGCGCGCAGACTCAAATGGAGGGGGAACACTTCGTGGCAGCCCCCCTCCCAACCTCCCCCCGATAGGGGGAGGGGTTTTAGTTTTCTATTGCCCACCCTCACCCCAGCACCTAGAAGCTAGCGAGGTGAACCAAGGGCGCTCGTATGAAAATCCTCTTCTGTGGTGATGTGGTCGGGCGCAGCGGGCGCGATGCGGTGAAGCGGTTTGTGCCGCTGCTGCGCAAGGAGCACGCGCTCGATGCGGTCATCGTCAATGTCGATAATGCGGCCGGTGGCTTTGGCATTGGCGGCGAAGCCCTGCGCGATTTCAAGGGCCACGGCATCGATGTGATGACCGGCGGCGACCATGTGTTCGACCAGAAAGACGCCCCTTCCCTGCTCGGCAACGAGCCCAATCTGCTGCGCCCGCACAACTTCCCGCCCAGCGTGCCGGGCACGGGCTGCAAGCTGTTCACCCTGCCAAACGGCAAAAAAATGCTGGTGCTGCACCTGCTCGGCCAAGTGTTCCATAAGGAATATCTCGACAGCCCCTTCACCTGCGCCGATGCGGCACTCGCACCCTATAAGCTCGGCCACACGGTCGATGCGATTTTTGTCGATATGCATGCCGAGGCAACATCCGAGAAACAGGCGATGGGCCATTTCCTCGATGGCCGTGTATCGGCCGTGATCGGCTCACACACCCATGTGCCCACCGCCGATGCGCGCATCCTGCCCGCTGGCACCGCCTATCAGACGGATGGCGGCATGTGCGGCGATTACAATTCCATCATCGGGTTCGAGCCGACCGGGCCAATGCAGAGCTTCCTTTCCAAACACCGCAAAGTGCGGATGGAACCGGCAAGCGGCAACGGCACGCTAAGCGGCGCGATCGTGGAACTGGGCAGTAACGGATTGGCAACGGCGATCACGCCGATTCAGCGCAGCTGATTAATCCTCGGCGTCGCTGGTCGCTTTAGCTTTGCGGGCGCGGGGTTTTTCGCTGGGGGTGCGGGCCTTGTCGAGACGGGCATTGGCGCCGTCCCAGACATAGGTGTTCACAATGGTTTTGGTGCCGGTGGTGACGATGTCGCCATTCGGCAATTGCAGCACATCGAACCCTTCCTTCAACGCGTCGTTGATGACGGAAGAGGAATGGCGCAGATATTCCGGATTCGCCATCAACTCGGCGAGCATGTTCTCGTCATCATGCGCGGCAGTGCGCGCGTCTTTGGTGACGTTGAGGGAATGAAACATCTTCGACTTATACGTCATCGGTAAAAACCTTTATCTATTGCTGATTATCCACGGTTGGATCGGCGAGTGTATCGGGATCGTCGTAAAGTTCGTATCGCAGGTAATTTAATGTCGCTTCTGTGCCCCTTCGGACACAACGGTGAATAAACAGTAAGGATTTAGTACCATAAAAATAGGTGAATACAACCCGGCCCCAGCGAATTTCACATAACTGTCATAAATCGCCCCAGCAAGGGCGGCGCACAAAAAAAGAGGCCCGAACGCTTACGCACCCGGGCCCAAGAAGGAGCTAGACGACTTAACATTCGAAGGTGCGCGGGGCCGGTCTAGATGCCCCGCGCGCCTATCTCATTAGATCTGGTTCAACTCGTTGAGCAGATCATCGGCGGTTTTAATCACCTTGGTATTGGCCTGATACGAACGCTGCGCGACGATGATTTCCGTCAGCTCGTTCGCCAGATCGACGTTGGACGCTTCAAGCGCTGCCGCCACCACGCTACCCGTACCGTTGTTGCCGGCTTCACGCAGGTTGACCTCGCCGGACTCTTGCGTCTGGGTGAAGGTGTTGCCCGACAATGCTTCCAGACCATCCGGGTTCGCAAAGCTGGCGAGCGGGATCTTGAATAGCGCCTGGATCTGGCCGTTCGAGTAGCTCGCGCTAACGATGCCATTCTTGTCGATCGCGACACCGACCAGCTGGCCCACTGGCGCGCCGTTCTGGTTGGCAAAGTTCACCACATAGGACGTATCATCGAACTGGCTAAGCCCATCCGACAGGCCGACGGTGGTCGCACCCGCCGTGCCAAATGGCAGCCCTGCCGTGCCGAGATCCAGCGTGATCGCGGAAGGCACGGAACCGTTGGTCCAGTTGGCATTAATCGCACTGCTCAGGCTGGAGCTAATACTACGCAGCGTGCCATCGCCGTTGAACGTGATGTTACCAACCGCAACCTGCCCATCCGGAGAGGAGGAGTTGATATCCGTCGCCGGAATCACGTGCGCTTCGACAGTCCAGGTATTCTGGGCGGTCTTGAGGAAGCTGAAGCGGATATCATGGCCGGTGCCAAGGCTGTCATAGACATGGACGTTGCGGCTGAATTGCGCGGTGATGCCACCGGATGCCATGTTCTTGCCGCTCACGGACGGATCGTATTTCGGCCCAAGAACGCCCGTATCCTGTGGGATGTAGGGGTTGCTGTTCAGCGTGCTGACAAGCCCGATATGCGCCAGCAGACTGCCTTGGTTGGATTCCGATACCACCGATACCGTGTTACCGCTTGCCGCCGGATAGTTACCGCCCGCAATCGTCACCGCCGTGGTGATCGGCACGGAGATGGTATAGGTGCCTGCGGTTTGCGCAATCACCGTATAGGGACCACCGTTGGGTGTCGCGCCGGGCAAGCCGCCAAGGCCATTGGCAAGGCCCGAAATATAGACCGCATCACCGGTGTTCAACGTCCCTGGGATTGCCGGGTCGGTGATGACCACGCTGATCGTCGAACCAGCCGCATAGCTACCGGCAGGCAAGTTGATCGGTGTACCCGCGGTCGGGATGGCAAACGGCGTGCCCACCACATCGCGGAAGCGGATGGTGTCGAGCGGGTTATCGACGTTGATCGCTAGCGTCGCGTTGCTCAGCGGGCTGCTGATCGTGGCGCTCACGCCTGCATCGGCAGTGATAATGTTGGCCAAACCCTTGAGACTGGAGAAGCGGCGAGCCACGGCAGGAACATCCTGCACGTCGAGTTCCTGCAGCCAGTCGATGCCACGCGCAGCAGGTGTGGTGGTGGTGCCCACAGCGTCGCCGTTGGCGAAGGTAACCGCCTGCGATGCATCTTCCGCACCGACAACAAGACGACCACCGACGACACGCGCTGTCAGGCCGCTAACGTTATCGATCGCGGTTGCCAGCGAGGCAAGGTTGTTAAACTGACCGAGTGCCGCGCTTGGCGCCGTGCCAACATACTTGAAGGTCTGGGTGCCCGAAGCAGCGGTGGTGATGGTGAAGGTGAGCCCTGCCTCCGAGTAACCCGCCACGCCCTGACCGAGGAAGGTCTGGGTCGAGGTCGTCGCATCGAGGATGCTTCCGGAGAACTGGCGGACATTGGCTGCTGCGCCGACTACAGGCCCAGCGTTGTTACCCAACGTACCGCCATGCGGCGTCGTCACCGTGATGACCACGGTATTGGGGCCGGTGACGGTGACAGTGTGCTGCGCATTCAGTTCTGCCGCCGGTGTCGCACCAACGTTCGCAATAAAGCCGCTGAGGGTGATTTTATCGCCGGTGATCAAACCAGCGGTGGGCACGGTGAGGGTGAAGGACGCGCCACCGGCATATTTGATGCTCGCTGCGCTGCTGATTGCCACCGTCGCGGTGTTGTTCGCGCCCGTATCACCATAGTTGGTGGTACCGCCGATGACTGAAACGTTACGGCCAGTGGTGTAACCGCCGTATTCGTAGACATAGTTCTGGCCATCGCCAGTGGTGATGGTGAACTGGTCACCGCGACGGGACGAATCCGCCGATGCAAGACCGTATTCCGACCCAGCATAGATCGCATCCGCAGGCAGGTTGGCGTTTGCCGCATTCGACGAATCGTTTTTGGCAACGCCGGCCTGACCGGAGAAAATGACTTCGCTTGCTTTCAGGTTCGCACCGAGTGAGATGGTCGAGGTCGACTGCGCGACACCGGATGCCGTCTCGACGTTGACCGGGCGCAGCGAATCGAAGTTGGTGAGCGCAATGGTGTTAGCGTTGCCCGGCTCGCCCGGCAGGCGGCCATCGCGATCCAGCGGCCATCCTTGCAGGTAGTAGCCCTGGGTGTTGACGAAATTGCCGGTCGCATCCGGGGTAAAGGAACCGGCGCGGGTGTAAAGCGGGGTCGCCGCCGTGCCGCCGACGCTACCGTCAGCCACCGAGCGCACGATAAAGAAACCGCCGCCCGAAATGGCAAGATCGGTCGCCGAATCGCTCGACTGGAGCAGCCCTTGCTTGGCGACTTCAAGGCGCGTGCCGCCGCGCACACCGCCGGTCTGGTAGGAGGCTGCCGCACTGGAATTGACCACCAGCGACGAGAAGGTTGCGGTCGCTTGCTTATAGCCAATCGTGTTGACGTTGGCGATGTTGTCGGAAATCGCACCGATTTTGCTCGATTGCGCTTTCAGACCCGATACCCCACCGAATAATGCACCGTATAAGCTCATGCGTTCCTCCTGATTTTTTGCCGGTAATTCTTACCGCTTGTTAGGTCGTTCACTGGTAGTAATGCGAAAGTCATGCCAACTAGGAGCTTGCGCCCGATGTCGTATCCGTCGTGGACGTATCCGTGGTGCTCGGCGTTGCAATGCGCGACGGGCTGCGCACGGCGAGCACATCGTTGTAATTCACGGTGGTTTGCCCCACCGTCAGCATCACATTGCCATCCTTGTCGGTTTCGACACCGCTGACGATTGCCACCGCGCGCGTTTCCGGCAGGATGGCCGTGTTATCTTCCGCCACCGCTGTGACCGTAAGGTTGTAGACACCATCGGCTTCCTGCGCGCCCGTGCTGCTATTCTTTCCATCCCAGACCACGGTGTTGCGGCCCTGTTGAACGGCACCAAGACCCTGGAAGACCGTTGCTCCGGCAGCATTGGTAATCTTGACCTGCACCTCTTTTGCCGCTTTCGGCAGGATGTAGGTGAACGCTCCCTGCCCGCCGACTACGAGACCGGTTTTTCCTGCCGTCTCGATTTCCTTACCGATATAACCAACCGCCGTGGTGGTGCTCGATTGCTTGCTGGCGGCCAGCAGTTTCTCAAGGTTGGCGTTGGTTTGCACCTGCTGCTGCACGCCGGAATATTGCGCGATCTGCGCGGTGAATTGCGCGGTATCCATCGGCGCGGTTGGATCCTGGTTCTTCAGCTGCGTGGTGAGCATCTTCAGGAAGAAGTTCACATCGCTCGACAGCTGCGTTTGCGCGCCTGTCGAAGTGCTCGACGTGCCAACCGTCGAGGAGGCGGCTTTGTTCTGGGCCGCGATCAGGGCGGCGTTGGCGGCTTCAACGGTGGCTACGGTCATGGCAAACTCCTATGCGCTAATGTCAACACCCTCGCGGATGTTGATGCTGTAATTTCGGGTGAGCGATGCAACAGAAAGCGTGCCGTTGCTGGTGAGGGCAGCATGGTCGTCATCGCCCGGCTGCGGCTGGCGCGGGTTGCCCTGACCGCCTGCGTCGGAATGCAATTGCTGGGGCTGCTGCTGGCGCATGTTGAACTGCATGCTGCCCGTATCGGCCTTGATGCCCGCTTCTTGCAGCGTGCGCTCCAGCGAGCGCGCATCGCGGCTGAGGGTATCGAATGTCTCGGGCTTATCGACCGTGAAGGCAATATGGGTCTGGCCTTCTTTGGTCGTGTGCATCTGCACCTCGACACGGCCCAGATCAATCGGGTCGAGCTGGATGGTGATGCGGTCGATCCCATCCTGGCTGGCTTTGTGGATGGCGACCTGCACCTGATCGCTCACCGGCGCGTGGTTCACGGCGGCATGCACCACGCTCGCGGCTGCTGCCACGCTCAACGGCTGCACCGCATGCGTCGTCTGGGTTGGGCTATGGCCACCGGCATGCGATGGATTCATCAGGCTGGTGATGTCGTTAATCGCTTTCTGGTCGGCAGCAGTGCTGGTGTCCTTGGCCACATCGGTCGCTTTGGGCGCGCCAAGCCCTGCTTGCGGCAGGTCAATCTTGGGCAAGCGATCCGCATCGCTTAAGGCCAGTGCAGGGATAGCTTCATCCGTATCAGTGCGGCGGGAAGACGGGTGGTTCGCCGTTAAATCCACCACCGGCGTGGCGACGATGCCCGATGCGGTGGGCGCGGCAACCTGCGCCGAAATATCGGACGGCAACGCGGCAGGCGTGATGGAATCGGCGGTCACGGCATCCGCTATCTTTTTCTTTTTGCTGTCGGCTTCTGCGGCCGCTTGCGCCGCCGTACCATCTGCGCGATCGGGACGAAAAAAGTTCACCGGAATCACCGGGACCGCCGCCACCGCATTCGCTGTCGCTATGTTTTGTGCCGCATCTTCCTGCACCGATTTTTCAGCAGCTTTACCTGCGAACAAGGCGCCCAGCACCGCCCAGACGGGCTTGCCCTGCTTGGCCGCCGGCATCGCCTGCACGATCTCGGTCACGGTCTTGGGTGTGCCACTGGCCACAATAGTATTTAATTGCTCTTTCAAGGCCGTGAGCGTTGCCGCATCCGGTTTCTGCTGGCCATTGGCGCCGGGCCGCTGATCGCTGCCGCCCTGATCGGCCGAGGCAAGCAGTTGGTCGATGCGGCCAATCATTTCCGCCGCGTCCTGCGCAGTGACCTGCTGGGCTTCGAGCGGCAAGAGCTGCCGGGTGCCACTGTTCATTTCCTGAGCAGCCAGCATACTGGCAGCAGAAGCCTGCACTATCTGCCCACGCGCAGGCGTTTGCGCACCCTGATCGTCCGATTGCATCCCGGAATCGCTGAGCAATTGGGAAAAGGCCTGGTCCGCGCCCGGTTCGTCGCTGCCAGTGCGCTCGGCCGCGCCCTGGGGCGTGACCACCGTCATCAGTGCATTTACTGCCGCCGCCTGCATGGCTTACCCCTCATGACAAAAGAATTCTGTCATCAGGATAAGCAAACGTCATGCCAAGTGGGTTTTGGGGGCGTTCACGCGCCCGCAGCCGGTCAGGCTGAAACGGTCAGGCTATCGGACGGATCCGGCGTCGGTTTGGCGGCTGGGGCCTCACCAGTGCCAGTGGAGGCAGCGGTGGCGGCATCCGGGCCGCGGTCGATCTGGCTCCAGACATCGCGCATCTCTTTGATCTGGGCGATAATCTTGCGGCATTCCTCGATATCGTTCGTGCGATGCACCGCAAAAATGCGCGAATCAATCGCCGAATAGAAATCGAACAGCACCTTCGCCGAATCGCCGCCCGCATCGAAATCGAGGCAGGATTGCAGCCCGATCACAATATCGCACGTGCGCGTCAGCTTGTGATAGCGGGTTTCGTAGTCTTTTTTCTCGATCGCCTCGATCGCCTGCTGGAGAAAGCGGATCGCGCCATCATACAGCATCACCACCTGCCGTGTTTTGCTGACAGTGTGGTTGGCACGGCTATAGGCCTTATAAAGCCCCGGCGACGTTTGATTCATGGTGCAGAACCCTCAATTATCCAGAACTATCGCGCGCTTTCGACTGGGCGTCAAGCAGCTGCAGAATATTGTTGGCCTTGGTGATCGACGCTTCCAGAGTTGCATATTGCTGCACCAGCTGGGCACGGAACGTAACGATCTTCTCGTCAATCGCGGCAATCTCTTCCGCCTTGCGCTTTTTGGAATCGGCAAGGTTGGTAAGACTCGTCGTCACTGCCCCGTCGGTGCTGTTGATATAGGTGTCCATCAGGTTATAAAAACGATCCGCATAGCCCTGCGTCGCCTTCACATCGATGGTCACCAGCTGTGCATTGGCCACCACCGGCACGCCGAGCGCCACGTTGGAGCCCGCCACATACTGGCTGCCCTCGAACACCGTGCCGGCCTTACCGTTGATGGTGTACCCACCACCGCTGATCGGCGACACATCGAGCGCCACCACCTGCGTCGCGCCGCCACCATCCACATAGGTTGCGGTCGCTGCTTGGGTGCCATCATCGTTCAGCGTCAGGTTCACCGTGAAGGCGTTGACGCTCATATTGTTGGTGGTCTTGAAGGTCGCGAAGCTCGTATTGCTGGAGGTCTGCTGATACTCGAACAGCTTCGCCACCCCATCGAAATTCGACAGCAGCAGCGAGTCGAGCTTATCCGTATCCACCGTCAGGATGTTTTTGGTCGCGGGGTTGGTATCATCGCCGACGAAGTTATCCAGCGTCACGCCGATATCGCCCAGCTGGGTGAGCGCGCCCGTCCCGGTGATCCCCTGCACAAGGCGCGAAACCTCGTTGCCAACATCCGAAATCAGGTTGCGCATGGTCACATCGTGATACAGCACCGCCGTCTCGGTAGGCGTGCTGTCATCGCCCAGCTGCGATTGCGTGGAGGCGAACAGGCGGAAAGCGTTATACGCATCGGCCATCTGCGTGATCGCATTGGCGACCAGCTTGGTATCGGGCGAAATATCCATCAGCAATTTGCCGTTGGTATCGAGCCCCGTGAACGTCTGTTTCAGGTTGATCGTCACGTTGTCGAGCACATCGGATATCACGTTGCTGGCGCGCGTCACCGGCACCCCATCAATCGAGAATACTGCGTTATCTGCCGGTTGCGTCACCGTCAGCGGAACGCCGGTAAACACGCCCGATGGATCGCTCTGGATGCCCGACGCCGCCGCGGCCACCGTACCCGTCTTCATCGTCGAGAGGATCAGCTTGTAGGAGCCGCCGGAAATATTGAGGATTGAGGC
The DNA here is from genome assembly GCA_040384265.1 of Pseudomonadota bacterium. Lineage (GTDB taxonomy): Bacteria > Pseudomonadota > Alphaproteobacteria > Rickettsiales > UBA3002 > QFOX01. The sequence continues at coordinate 70,151 of JAZKJM010000002.1, forward strand.
CTGCACGCCGGTGCTGCCGGATGCTTCGTTGAGCTTGTTGGCAACCGTCTGCAGCGTGTCGCCCTCGTTGAGCGTGATCGACACACCCGCGGGGCTGCCATCCGCCGCTTTAAAAACAATCGTGCCCGGCTTGAATAGCGTGCCACCGGCACTCACCGCTGAAACGGTGGTGCTATCGGCCAGCGCGAGCGGGTCGGATTGCATTTTTTGGGCGACCGCAAGCGTGGTCACCGAATCGATCGTATGGGTCTGCACCACCGCGCCGGGCTGCACCGCAATCGTCGCGTAGTTGGAGGATGTGCCGGTATTGTTGCTCAACGTCGCCGTGCGGTATTTGAAGATGTTTTTGCTCGCATTATCCACCCCCGAAGGGTTGCGCAATGTGTCCGCCGCCGTCTGGAAGGTGGAAAGCAGGGTCTTCAGCTTCGTCAGCGCCGTGGTCTGCGAGTCGATGAGTTTATTGGCCGTTTCCAGACGCACGGCAGGCGCGCGCTTGGCGGTTGCCAACCCATCGATCAGCCCCTTGGTATCGATTTGGCTGGCGCCCCCGGTCAGAACGTTCTTGCCGTCCTGCACCCCGTAATTGCCTAAGGTTATCTGCGTGACCATTGTCGTACTCTCCTCGTCCGTGGACTATAGCATACAAGAATGATGCCAGTCCAGCTTAGGCCTGAAGTTCAATCACCGCCGAGCGGGTTTTCAGGCTGCTTTCAAATAGCTGCAACAGCTTGGGTTCGGGAACATACGTCACCCGCCCATCGCGCAGGCTGGTATAGCGTGTGATATACTGGCCCGATTCATCCTTGAAGATGGTGAAGGAAGTATCGGTCACCGCATAGACATCCTTGAAAAGGCTTTTCGATGCGTTGAAGACCTGGTCGTACCGCTTATCCTCAACCGAGGGGGTAGGTACGGGGAAGAAGTCTGTTTCGTCCTGGGTTGGCGCCGGCGCCGGATAGGTGTCCGTTTGTTGTTTTTGTACGACCTGAGTATCTGCGCTACGTGCACCCGGCAAAGTCTGGGGCACAATAAATGCTCCCGTTTGCAGGTTGATAGCCATTGTCATGTGCTCCACTTACTTTTGTCGAATGGTGTTTTTTATGAGTGGGGGATACGCAACGTATCCCCCACCCAATGACTTAGTAACCCCTGATTACTGGATCAGTTTCAGGAGGTTCTGTGGCAGCTGGTTCGCTTGTGCAAGCACTGCGATACCGGCTTGCAACTGAACCTGAGCGCTGGAGAACGCCGTCGATTCGGACGAGACATCCGTATCGAGGAGTGCACCGCGCGCCGCGTCCTGGTTCTCAATCGAGGACTGGATCGCGTTGCTGGCGAAGTTGAAGCGGGATTGCAATGCACCCACCGTTGCCCGCAGCGAAACCACCGTGGTGATCGCGCTATCAAGCACCGAGGAAGCGTTTGCTGCCGTTGCTGCGGACGACACATCGAGTGTCTGGCCGCCGTAGATGGCACTAGTGGACGCGCTACCGAACTGCACCCGAATCGCATCCGTTTTTTGCGAACCGATCGAGAAGTTCAGGCCCGAACCTGCTTGCGCAAAGCCCACGTTCAGTGCGCTCACAAAGGCTTCCCGGTCCGTCAGGCTGGTGCGGATGTTGACGATACCAGCCGCTGGCAGGAACCCGGTCAGGTTGATGCTGAGCACTTCACCACGGCCTGCGCCGAGGAACTGGATCGCACCCTGGGCAGCAGTGATGTTATCCTTCACGCCGCTGGCGGTGAATGTTTTACCATTCACTTGCACCGTCAGTGTGTTGGCATCGGCTGCGGTACCGGCGATATACTGGAAGTTAGTGATATCGGCCTGTCCATTCGTGAATAAGCGGATGGAAGCGTTACCGTTGGTGGCCGAACCGATCGCACCATCAAGCACCGTGCCCTCGAAGTTAACACCCTGAATCGTGCTGGTGCGGGTAATAACCGTGGTCGAGAACAGGTTGGTGATGTTGTTGACCGCAAGCGACTGCGTACCGGCATCGGTCAGGGCAACCGCACCAAGCGCGAGCTTGATGTACGACGTACCGTGCTGGAGAATAGCCGTTGCAGCACCGTTCGATACCACGTTACCGCTGAACTCCACACCGTTGATGGTGGCAGTCAGGGTAGCAGCACCAACACCGGTAGCACCGTAGGTGACGTTGCTGAACTCGAACTTGCTGAACTGGCCATAAAGCGAACCATCCAGGTTATCGAAGGCCGCGTTGGCGAGCGCCGTACCAAGGCTGTCGGTAAACGACAGGAAGCCAGCGCTACCCGTACCAGCGCGCGAGGTGCCGGCATCGATATCGAAAGCCTGCACTGCGGTGGTGGAGACAACCGCCGCACCACCCGTGGCGTTCTGGCCCGGAGCAGCGACGATGGAGGTGCCAGCAAGCGCATCGGTAGCGACTTGAATGGTTTTTGCACCAAGACCACCAGCAAGCAGGTTCACGCCGTTGAAGTTCGCGCTGCTGGAGATACGATCAACTTCCGACACGAGATTCTGAAATTCCTGGTTAAGCAGCGAGCGGTTGGCATCGGTCAGCGAGCCCGAACCCGCTTGCACGGCGATGGCTTTCTGACGTTGGAGAATGTCGACGATCTGGCTGAGTGCACCATCGGCAACCTGGAGCAGGCTGGTACCCTGGCTGGCGTTGGCAAGTGCCGTACGCAGCGTGGTTACCTGGGTACGCAACGAAGTACCGGTAGCAAGACCGGCAACGTCATCGGATGCTTTGTTGAGACGGTTACCGCTCGACAGGCGAGCGATGGATGCAGCGGCTTTCCCAGATGCTGCAGCAATGTTACCCTGCGCACTGAACGCAGCGATATTGGAAATGATTGAGCTAACCATTATAGTTCTCCTACTTGGACTGTTAAACTTCCAGGGCTACGTGCCCACCATGCTTTCGAATGTCGGAAACATCATGTCTCCATTTGAATCATTCGACCGCATGTTCCATCATTAGCAATAATTCGTTAAATTATCGTTAACAACATAGCGTTCATTCAAAAATAATTCGGTTTGAAGCAAATAAATCGACTTCCGCCCGGCTATCCTTGAATGCGGGCTGGCTCGGACTACGCCCCAACCAACCCATTCCTGATGACCATCGCATAAAAAACGGGTTTTGTCATATACATTTTATGCCATGCGGCGATCAGGCATCGTTCAAAAGACCCCGCAGACGAGCCTCACGCACCCACCCGGTTTCATGATAAATCTGCATGGATAATGCCGGGTCGGCAAGGTGATCGGTGAAGCGTGCAAGCGTCTGAATCACACGGATTACCTCATCCGGCGCGGGGTCAACCGCCAGCGTTGCCAATGCTAATTTTACGGTCGCCAAGCGCACCCCAAGGATCGTCACCCGGTCGCTCAGCCCATGGCCAAACCCGGCGAACGGAAACAGCATTTGCGAGAGTTGCGCCTGTAGATAACGCCGCAGCACCGGCGCTAAAACCGGCGCTTGCAGGCGCATATGATGCAGTAATGTCACGGCGCGCAACTCTGCATCGTCGGCGAGTGCAATGGCACCGGTGGTAGGGTCGAAACGGGCGCCGAGCGCCTGTGCCATCGCGTCGATCACCTGTAGTAACCGCGCACGCGGCGCTTTGCCTGCCATGGCAAGTCCGCGCAATGCGTGCAGCAGGTTAAACGGGTCGGCCGCCGCCATTTCCGCCGGTGGAATCCGCCCGGCCGCCATCGTCAGGTAAAACGGCAGCGCCTCGCCCCATGCCGGGAATGGCTGCATCTCAAGCGCCCGCGCCGTCGCGCTGAGGCGCATCATATTCTGTTCCGCCGTGCATGTCGCCTCCCCCGCCAGATCAAGGAATGTCTGGTGGATCACCAGCGCATCCGCCACCGGCAGCCCTGCGGGCAGGTAGTTCTTCAGCGTATAGGGCACCTGGACTTCGCTGCGAGCGGTTGCCGCAAGCCCGTCCGGCGTGTAAAGCATCAGCCGCGCCGTTTCCGGACAGGCCAGGGTGGAGGACGTCACCAGCGTATCGCCCAGCGCGCGGGTGACGCGCGGGAAAAACCGGCAGGCCTCGCCAAGGAACGCCTCGCCGTAATCGCGGTGGATGCTGCACCAACCATTGTCGAGCTTCACGCATTGGTCGGTCACGGGGTCGCGCTTCATGACGAATTCAGCTTCACCGCTGGTGATGGCGCCCAGCAGCTCCGGCGCATCGCGCGTTAGTTTTTCGATGGTTTCGATACTCACCTGCATGCCCCAGCCCTGGCAGCACGTATCCGGGCAGGCGCTCCCCAGACAGGTGAAGTTGGCCACGGCGGTGGTCTGGATGCGGGTTGGGCTCATACAGCGCTTGGGGTCGCAACAACCGCAGAAAGAAACGGGCCGTTACAATGCGAGGGGTTGACGGATAAGGTATTTGCTATGCGGGAACACATATTGCGCCGCGACACGGCGGGTGATGTTCATGAGCACCGGCGCGCGCGCATTGACCGAGAGCTTGGCCACGCCCGACTCACGATGCACCGTCACCACCAGCAGCATGGCCAGGTCGTTGAGCGGCATTTCGAGGTCATGCGCCGCCTGCTCCAGATCCGCCCGTTCGATGATCGGGTTCGAGATATCGACCGGCAGGGTCAGGAAGGAAAGCGACGTATCGTCGAGCGATTGCAGCAGCTTGAAGCGCGCCATACGCTCGGATGGCAAATGGGTCAGGCAGAAATGCACCTTGTCGGGCATGCCCAGCATGCCGGTCGGGAAGGAAATCGGGTTGCGCGGATAAATGGTAACGCGTCCAAAACGGCTATCGATCTCCTCCTTTTCCGGGGGAGTGGAGGCAAGGATGCTCTGGCCTATCACCGCAGGGCTATTGCCAGTCATTATCATTTCTCCTCGAAGCATGCGCGTCTCCTTTGATGGTCGTGATTCTTACCAAAGGCAGTACCCCTGCACTTTAGCATAGTGGGTGGGTGTTGCAAGTCTTCTAACCAACGCCCCACTCACTTTGATTACTTGAGATAATCCGATAATCGTAACTGGCTGAGGCGTGAATAGACCTGGAACGATGCCTGCAAAATCGCCTGATACCCGGCCACCTGCGTGGTCGCGCTCACAATATCGGTTTTGCTCAACCCATCGGCCAGTTCCTTCCAGTAGGTGCTGAGCGTCGTCAACCGGCTATCCACCGTCTCCACATTGACGACCGCGGTGCCCAGCTTCGAGCGCGCCGCGACCAGGTCGCTCTGCCCGGACTGGATGAGCTGCAGGGCACTTTGCATCTGTGTCTGGTCGCCGCTGCGCGAGGCGTTGATCGCCTGCATCGCCGCCGCATAGACTTTCTGGAACGCGGGATCATCCGCCCGCACCGGAAAAGGCATCTGGGTGCGGTCATCCGCACGCATGATGCCATCCTGCTGCGAGCCCGCGTAATAATTGGCATCCGGCACGCCAAGCGCGGTGTTGCTGACGGTGGTGTCGGGCACGGGCGGCGTATCGGTGCTGGTGCCACCAAAAATATAATGCCCGTTGACGGTGCTGTTCAGCTCGTTACCCATCGAGCTGAGTAGATCAGTGACCAGCTGCGCCAGGTTGGAAGTACTGGCATTCGCCCCGCTGAACCCGACAATCGCACTTTTGATTTGATCTGCAATGTCGATGATATGGCTGAGTGCCGCATCCCCCGTTTGCAGTTTGCTGATATTGACCTTGTTATTGGCCTGAAACTGCACCGCACGGCTCAGCTGGCTGTTGAGCTCGGTGAAATGCTCGACACTGCCGTTAAGCCCGGCAAAATCCGACGATTTATACCCGCTCGAAATCTGGGTTTGCAGCTCGGCCAGTTTGGTCTGCGAACTGGCGACGTCACGCAGCGTGCTGGTCTGCAATGCTAGGCTTCCGACGCGGCTGGTGGTACTCATAGCTTCTCTCCCTTACGCTAGACCGACTGTAATAAGTCTTCGTACATTTTGTTGACGATGGTGACGATGCGTGCGGTTGCCGAATAGGCGTTCTGCAAGGTCACGGTGTTGGCAAGTTCTTCATCCAGATTGACGCCGCTGACCGCATCCGATTTGCTGACGAATCCGTCGTAAAGCGTTTTCGCATTGGCGGCGTTGTCGGATGCCTCGGCCGATTTCTGCGACACATAGCCAAGCACCTGGCTGGTATAGCTCTGCAGCGAGAGCTGGGTAGTAGGCAGCCCCCCGGCCGCATCGAAGTCGAGCACGGCGCTGTTGAGTTTGGCAAACTGCTGCGCAATCGTATTATCCCCCGAATAACGCGCATAGGTATAAAGCGGTTTGGCGCCGGCATTGGCCACCGACATCTGCGCAAGCGTCCCGGTCGAGATTAAATTCGCATTCTGCAGCAACCGGTCGGACACTTTCAGGTTCAGCGCGCTGCCCGCCAGCGTGTCGCCCGTCAGGGCAGGATCGTTGGAATCGAAAAAGTTATTGAGCCCAAAATAATGCGAGAAGCCCCAGCCGCTGCCATTATCGGGCGGCAGGTCGTCGGGGTTGCCCAGCTGCGCGGAATTCATCTCATCGATCGCGATGGAATAGCTCTGGTTCGGGTTGCCGCCGATCAGTTTCAGGGTCGCCTGCGCCTCGATATATTTGCCGTTGACGGTTGGCAATTCGTTGCCGTTTGCATCGACTAAAATCGCGCGCATGCTGGGCTGCGAGGTGTTGGGCAGCACCATCGTCCCGCCACTGCCCACCGCCGTGGTGGAATAGCGCTTATTAAACAGCTCAACCTGGTTGTTGGCCACGCGGTAGGTGACCGGCGCCGTGTGCACCACCCCATCGGCGCCGACCACGCCGACATTCACCGTCACGTCATAATATTTCGAGCCAAGATTGGCCGAAAAATCGACCTGCAGCTGGCCTTTATCAACCGTCCGCCGTTGCTCGCCGGTGCTGATCGTGTCATACGGCGGCAGCATCGTGATACCGCCGGCATCGCTGACCGGGCCACTGCTGGTTGCCGCCGCGCCCGCGGTGAATGTCACCTGCGAACCGCTCACCGCCGTTACTTTGAAATAGCCGGTCAGGTTGGCCGCAGAAATGCCGTTTACCGTGCCGCTTGGCGGGTTCATATAAATCGTATCACCCACCGCGACCGTTGCGGTCGATTGCAGCGAGATGGTCACATCGGCGCTGCCAAGGGTGGTGGTGTAGCTGCCCGTTGCCTGCAAGGCGGCGGTTGGCTGGCCCTGCGTCAGGCCTGAAATGGTGGTGCCGGTATCATCCTTCACCACCGCACCGGTGACAAAAATATTCGCCTGCCCGGCGCTGATATTTTCCAGATCGAGATCGAAATTGAACAGCGATGGTGAGCCGCTTGGCAGGGTCGTCGTATCCGATGCCAGCTCGATATTGTTGAGGTTGCCCACCTGCGCCTTGTTACCCGGCGCGCCGAAGTAATTATTGATCTCATCGACAATGGTCTGCATCGTCGGCTTGCCATTACCCGAACCGGAATTGAGGCGTGCCAGATCCAGCGTCAGTGGCCGCAATCCCGTATAGGCCTCATCCGCATACGAGGACTGCACGGGCGTTCCATCTGCCTTCAGCACCGCAATGCGCACCGTGCCCGACCAGCTATATTGCTCGCTTGGCGTAATCAGGCGGTCGCCGGTCAGGGTCGTCGCCGCCGGGTAGCCCGAGCCGTTATTGTGAATCGCATTCACGCTATCACGCACATGGCTGGCCAGCTGGTCAAGCTGCTGCAGCACGCCGGTGAATTTCTGGTCACGAATCTGCTGCAGCGCATAGATGCTGCCGCCCGAGAGGCTGGTTTTCACCTGATCGCCGACGCCGGAGCTAAAAAGCGTTGCGCGCCCCCCCACTTCCTGCCCCGCATCGTTCAGGGTCATCACCTGCAACGCACTGGTCGCCGTGCCCGACGTGAACACCGCCACCGATGGTGCCTGCGTATAGGTGAGGTGATAGCGCGTACCTTCTTCCAGCAGCGCCACGCTGTCGCCACCGACAATGCTCACCGCGCCATTGGCGTTGTAGCTCGTCGAAATGTTTACATATTGCGAGATGGTGCGGATCGCGTTGTCGCGCGCATCCAGCAGGCTCGCGGTGGATTGGCTCAGCGCCGCCGCCTGCGTGATCGATTTATTCAACGCATAGAGTTTATCCAGCGCACCATTCACGGTCGATACCGCATCCGCAATGTCGCCATCCGCCTGGAAACGAAGGTCGTTGATGCTTCCGGCAAGGCCGGATAATTGCTGGGCAAGGCTGCTGCCCGCCGACACCGCATTGCTGCGCAGTGACGAAATTTCAGGCGATTCCGCCAGCGATTGCACCGCGTTGAAGAACGTCGTCATGAAGGAATCGAGCGAGTTATTGGCACCCGGCTGGCCAAGCAGCGACTGCACCCGCTGGTAATATTGATTGGTCGTATCCGACGAGGCATTGACCGAGCCTTGCGACTGCACCGAACGCTGCAGGTATTTGTCGATCTGGCGCGTGATATCATCGATCTTGACGCCACTGCCCACCCCCGCGATATAGACCGCCGACTGGTTGATGAGCTGCTTGGAATAACCTGGCGTGTTGACGTTGGAGATGTTTTGCGACAGCACCGAAATCGCCTGCTGGTTAAGGCGCAATCCGGAAACAGCATTGTTCAGGGCAAGCGCGAGCGACATGGTCAGGCCTTCTGGTTCAGGTTAAGCGACAAGGCAAGGTCATGCGAGTGGTTCGACTGGCCGTTGGCGCCATAGGTGCCGGGGCGATGTTTTTCGCCCAGCACATCCATGATCGCCTGCATCACGCGCTCGTTTACCGCGCGCGCCACCGCCGTGCGGCGGAAATTTTCCTCGACGTTATAGGCAAGGTCGTCGGCCAGCATCAGCAACTCTTCACGCGTTTTTTCATCCGCACCGTTCATGAAGGACGGGTCACTCGCCATGCGGTTCTGGTATTGCTCCAGCAGCCGGGTGAGCTTCACTTTTTCCTCATGCGTCTTGGGCAAATCATTGAAGCGCATTTCTACCAGCATCGCGGTTTCCTCGGCGAGGATGTCGCTCAGGCGCAGCGTAGCGTTCATCAACTCGTCGATATTCAGCGTCGCCATAACGGCAGCGGTGGGCAAACGGTGTTGGGGATGGTTGGGCTGCATGGCGCTACTCCACTTCCTGTTGCTTCAGCATGATTTTCTTCACCTGATCGGCCACGCCAATACCACCGGTGCGGGCGATGATTTTGCCGTATTCATTAGTCAGCATCGAATTGTAGACTTCTTCGGCGTCACTACCGCCGAGCGCATCATGCGCATCCACCGTGCTGAACATGGTGCCCACCATCTGCGAAATGAATTGCGATTCGAATTCACTCGCCGTCTGGTCGATTTTATCCGCCGAGGCCTTGGTCGCCCCTTTCATGCGCAGCGGGTTAGCGGCCCGCGTATCTTTAATGGCAATCATATCGCTATCCGTCGGTTTCGTGGTGGCACTCAGCGCGCTGATGGGGTTCATGGCGCTATCTCGTTTCGATGTCCGCTTGCAACGCGCCAGCGGCCTTGATGGTTTGCAGGATCGTAATCAAATCGCGCGGGCCGACGCCAAGGGCATTCAGGCCGCCAACCAAATCCTTCAGTGTCGCGCCTTCCTGCAGCACCGCAATTTTATTGGATGATTGCTCGCTCACCGTCACGTCGCTGCGTGGTACCACCACCGTCTCGGCACCGGCCGGGGCGAAGGGGTTCGGCTGGCTCACCTGCGGGGTTTCCTCGACCTTGACGATCAGGTTGCCCTGCGCCACCGCCACCGTCGAGATGCGCACATTTTCGCCCATCACAATGGTTCCGGTCGCTTCATCGACCACAATCCGCGCCGGTTGATCGGTCTCGACCGCCAGTGTTTCAATATCGGCCAGCAAGCCAACCACATCGCCTTTATACGCCGTCGGCACCGTCACCGTCACCGTGCCCGGATCATCCACCCGGCTGACGCCTGCACCTACTTGCTGGTTGATGGCTTTCATCAGGTTGGTCGCGGTCGTAATATCCGGATTGCGCAGGGAAAGCCGCACGCTGGCCATATCGTTCAGGCGGAAATCGATCTCGCGTTCGACGGTTGCACCGTTCGAAATAAAGCCGTTGGTCGGCACGCCCTTGGTAATGGTGCTGCCGCTATTGCCCGATGCCTCGAACCCGCCGATCGTCACCGGCCCCTGCCCCACCGCATACACATTACCATCCGGCCCATAGAGGGAGGTGGCAAGCAAGGTGCCACCGAGCAGGCTTTTCGCATCGCCCAGCGCACTGATCGACACATCAATCCCGCCACCGGCGCGGGCGAAGGGCGGCAATTTCGCCGTTACCGTCACCGCCGCCACGTTTTTCGATTTCAGCTGCACGCCGCGCGTATTCACGCCCTGCCGCTCCAGAAACCCAATCAGGCTCTGCTCGGTGAACGCATTATTCTGCAATTTATCGCCGGTGCCGTTCAAGCCGACCACCAGACCGTAACCCATCAGCATGTTGTCGCGCACACCTTCAAACGCCACCACATCCTTGATCCGCGCCGCTTGCGCGGAGGTTGCAAAGGCAAGCCCTGCCAGCACCATCAAAGCAATCAGCCAGAAACTGCTGGCAGTGCGGCGGGTGCTGCGTGGCATGGCCTTCATTGGTTTTCCGTTCCCTTGCATGGTCGTCGCTCCGTCATTTTTGACTGGTTTTTGTTCTTGGTTACGCCCATCTATGCGACATTCATGCCAAGCGGTACTCACCCTCGCTGAATACTTCGATTTCAAAGGATTAGCCGACGCCCGCAGCACGGCCCGCACCATGGGGAATATTTTGCCCAACCCCTCCACAAGGATGCAGCATCATGCATTCTTTTGCGGGCCTGTTGATGGATTCACATAAGTTGCAACCCCCGTACCGCTGCACTATAGTCACCACTATGGTTGATAAAGTTGGATACACCCGCCCCGTTACCACGACCCGCTCGGCCAAACGCACAGGCGGTGTCAGCGCGCCGGGCTTCGCCGATGCCCTCTCGCGCGCCGAAGAGGCCGCCGCGGTTGATGGTGCCGACGCCACTGGCAGCATTGCCGCCCTTGGTGGCATGGGCGGCTTCCTCGGCGCCCAGGAAGTGGACACCCAGGACCTCGAAAAACGCAAAGCCGTCAAGCGCGGTCGCCTGACGCTGGATGCCCTCTCCCAACTGCGCGACGCGCTGCTGATGGGCGAGCTGCCGCTTTCTACCATCCACAAGCTCGAACAGCTGGTGAAGCAGGAGCGCGGCCTTGCGACCGACCCCGCCCTCAAAAGCATTCTCGATGATATCGAAGTGCGCGCCGCCGTCGAGATGGCCAAGCTCGAAATGGCCGGCCTCCTCCCACCGGGCGAGCCTGCCGCATAAGCATAAATTGTGCACAGGGGCTTGATGGCCCTTGCAGCATAGGGTCGCTTTGCCGTATTTTAATGCGATATTCACTCACTAGCGAAGGTTGCACGTATGGCAAAAGCATCGGCAAAAACAGTCAAACCCACCGCCACAAAAACGGCCCCATCGAAATCAGCGGCAAAACCCGCGCCCGCCAAAAAACCAGTCGCCGCTGCGCCGGTGAAAGCTGTCGTCGTGCCGAAAGCAAAACGCGTTTATAAACCGGCGAAACTGCCTGCCGGTTACAAACCGAGTGCGAGCGAAGCCTATATGAGCCCGCAGCAGGAAGAATATTTCCGCCAGAAGCTGCTCACCTGGCGCAAATCGCTGATGGATGAGTCGCGCGAGACGCTCGACCATCTGCACGAAGAAAACTGGCATCAGGCCGATATCGCCGACCGCGCCTCGCTCGAAACCGAAGCCGGGGTCGAGCTGCGCACCCGCAACCGTTATCTCAAGCTGATTTCCAAAATCGATGCCGCCATCCGCCGCATCGAAGATGGCGAATACGGCTATTGCGACGAGACCGGCGATCCCATCGGCCTCAAGCGCCTCGAAGCGCGCCCGGTCGCGACCCTGTCCATCGAAGCACAGGAACGCCACGAGCGCAGCGAGAAGCAATATACCGACGAGGACTAGGACCATGCGCCGCCTCGCCGTCGCCACAACTCTGCTTGCTATGGTTCTGATAACTTCTGCGTTTCGCGTGCCTTCGCAGGAAGAGCTCAGCTATCCTGTGACGGAAACCGCCGCTGTTTGCGGCAAAGCGGGCGAACGCATCGGCGGCTCGACACCGGGCGCCATGTATACATGCTGTTCCGGCCTCACCGCCATGCCGGAATGGATCCACAACAATCCGTCACTTGCCGCGTTAAGCTGCCAACAAGTTTTGGCCACGCCCTCGATGCCCGGATCGGGCAACGTCTGCTCACCATGCGGCAATGGCCAATGCGAGCCCGCCAACGCAGAAAATAAATGCAGTTGCCCGGCCGACTGTAAATAGTTTTTGGCTTTGATAAACGATTCCACTGCTGATACATTCAGCGCCTTACTGGCGACTGGAGACTAGCAACGCAACGATGTTCCTTCCTTCCAACATAACCCTTAAACTCGGTGATTCCGGCGATTTCGTCACGGAGTTGCAGCGCCGCCTTGCCATCGTCAAATGCTTCCACGAGAACGCCATCAACGGCTTCTTCGATGGGGCGACCGTCAACGGCGTTTCCAGTTTCCAATCCATGAGCGGCCTGCGCGCCGATGGCATCGCCGGGCCGGAAACACTGCGCCGCCTCAACGGCTCGCTTTCGGGCGACACCAGCAGCAGCGCACCCGATACCAAAGCGGAAGAAGAAGCCCAGCAGCTCGCCGCCGCGCAGCTCCAACAGCAAATCTACCTCGCCGAGCAGCAGCCCGAAATGCAATCCTATGCGCATGAGGCGGCGGTCGAACAATCCGTCAGCTACCAGCCGGAGCCGCAGCACCATCAACCGCAGTCGCAGGTGGTTGAACAAGCCACCGCCGCGCAGCAGCACACGGTTCAGCAGCAGCTCCAGCGCGAGCTGGAAATGCAGGCCCGCGCGCAAACCGGCCCCAGCGCCAGCGACGTGCTCGCCCAAATGCTGCTGTCCCAAACCCAGCAGCCCGCACCGCAGCCGGCACAGGCACCGCAGCCCTTATCCGCCATCGATCAAGCCATGCAAGCCGCCGCTGCCGCAGGCCAGATGCAGCAGGTACACGCACCGCAGCACCAACACGCTCCTGCGGCCGCCGCCCCCGCCGCCGCGCCCGAACCGCGCGGTATCGTTGGCCGCACCATGCAATTCGCCAACGAGATGATGCAAAAACTCGCCACTTATTTTGAGGCGAAATTACCCGCCCATGTGTTGCAGGAAGTCAAAGAAATCGGCCATACCATGGCCAAAAGCGGCATCAAGGAAGCCGCCATTCCCACCGGCCCGGATCAGATTCGCGGCGCCGACACCCCCGCCCGTGGCCCGCAACAACAGCAAACCGCGCAACTACCCCAGCGGCCCTAACACCGCATCCGCCTGCGCCTCATCCGCAAAGCGCAAACACACCGTCACGTGCGGATGCTCCGGGTCATCCCCCGCCCAGACATGCAGGCAATGGCTCGGTGTCACCCGAAAGGGCGCAATCGCATCGCTCAACACCTCCGGCGTGATGTTCACGTGATACCCCGCCAGCGCCGTAACGACAGGGTTTTGCGGATCCGCCACATCCACCGTAAAAAGCGTTCCAATCCGATCTATCGCCATCGCTATACCGTCAATGCTGAAAGTTGTGAATCCGCCAATATCGACGGCCAAATGACCGCGCGCCGCACATAGCCGCGCAGCCCTACCGAGCCTGTCCCGTTTGCAGCAAGGGTGCATACCGACATCCCCGTTGGCCGGGTGATGCCGGTTTGCGTTGTGCCCAGCACCGCATCAATCGCGCTGATGTAGGACGCCACATCAAGTACCGCCGCCACCTTCACGCGGCGCGCACCGGTATAGCCATTGATCAATTGCGCCGTGCCCTGCGCCACCCCACCCGCCGTCACAATCACGGACACCGCATCCGCCGAAGTGCGCACGGCAAGCACGCGATTATTATTGCCCCCGTCATGCACCTGCAAAAAACTACGCGATGCGGCATCAAACGCGGCCATATCCACATCCACCATCATCGTGAACGGATTCGCCAGCGTCGCCGTCAATCCGGTGACAATCAGCAGATCCGCTGGCCGCGTCGCAGCCGCCGTGGTCGTCGTCACATAGGATGCCGCCACCATTCCCGTTTCCACCTGCAGCCCCCACATGCCCCAGGAGAGCGAGCTCCCCGGCGTCTGGTTGAGCTGTGGGTTGAGCATGAACGTGGTCTGTCCCACATCCGTGGTATAGGTCACCCAAACCCGAAACCAGCCATTCGCAAGCGCAATCGAACCATACGACGTAACATTCACAGGTGCCGACACGACACCCGTCACCGGGTTCACGCTCACCTGGTGCCCGCTGGTGCCACCCGCATCGCGCAGCAGGATGGACGTGGCCGCATTCGCACCCGCTGCGCACACATAGGCCGACATTGTATAGACCGTGTTCGCGGCACAGGCGCCGCTTTGCAGCACCCCTTGCCCGCTGGCGAAACTATTCACCACATCCGCTGTCATCGTCCCATCGGGCGCAATCATGCTATCGGCAGTGATGGTGGTCGATCCCTGTTTGGTCCATGACGCACTATCCAGCGTCTGCGACTGCACGAGACGATTCGCAGTCGCCGTCTCAACCAATAGCCCGTTATTCGATTCACGTGCCACACCGCTGGCAAACCCCACCAGCGTGCCTTCGCGCGTCATCGCATAGCCGGTGCTGGCGCGGGTGCAGGTCGCCTTGCCATCCGCCACCATTGCCGCGAAGCTGCCATACAGCACACCATCCGCCGCTTTATAATACGGCGTACCGCCGGTGCCGATGCCGCACGGGTCGCACACCATCGCCGCCGCTTTATAGCCCGACCGCACCAGCGCGTTACCGCCCAGGGTCGTAACAACGCGGGTCATTACAACGGCCTCGTCGCCAGTGTAATCACCGTGTCGGTCGTCGCCTGTGCGGCGAGGGTTTCCAGCTTGATGAACTGCCAGCCGACAATCACCGCCAGGTTGGAAATCGCCACCGCCTTGCCCGCCGTCACCGTAATGGCGACATCCGTCCCATCCGCCTGCACGCGGCTATAGGTGCCATCGAGCGAGGGCGCAGCCTGCAGGTAAATCAACGTGCCGTCGAAGCTCGCCGGGATAAACATGCCCGCCAGCTGGGTGCCGCTGAGGTCGATGGCATTGCTCAACGTCGCGCCGCTGGGGATCGTCGCATTCAGCGCATACACATGTTGGGGTGAGAATTGGGTCGCGGTTAACATGGGGAACTCCTTCTATGGTTGACCGCCATAGAACGCTCGTTCCCACCTACCGGGAAGGGGGCTTAGCCGCGCGCCAGCACCAGCACCGACCATGTGCCCCGCCGAATGCGACGTTTCAGGTATAGCCCCTGCGCCCGGTGCGCCGCCAGCACCATTGCTTCCTGCGAGTGCAGCAGGCCCGATAAAATCAGCACCCCATCCGCCGCCAGTTTACGCGCGGCGTCCTTGCTCATTCGCATCAATGGCCGCGCCAGAATATTCGCCACCACCACCTCTTGGGGCGCCAGCGCGGCAATCGGCCGGTGGCGATAGCCATCGCTTACCCACGCCTTGCTGCGCGCACTGATGTTATTGGCCACCAAATTAATCCGACTCACTTTCACTGCTACGGGATCATTATCGCACGCTTCGATCCGCGCCGCTTTCCAAAGCCGTGCCGCGCCAATCGCCAGAATCGCCGTGCCGCAACCCACATCCAGCGCGTCGCGCACATGGGGGCGTTTTTTCTTGATCGCTTCGAGCGCCAGCAAACACCCGGCCGTCGTCGCATGCTCGCCCGTGCCGAATGCCGCCACCGCATCGATCAGCAGCGGGTGGTGGTTGCCCGGCACCGTCTCTTTCGCATGCGAGCCATACACATAAAACCGCCCGAGCGAAAACGGCGGGAAATCCTTCTGCACCTGCGTCACCCAATCGATATCCGCCAGCAGCATCACCCGCATACGCGCCGCCGAATCGATATGCGCAATCAGCGCCTGCACCTCCTCCACCTGCGGCGCGTCTACCAGCAACGTCAGGTGCGGCGCCACCGGATCCAGCGGGCGGGTGATGGCCAGCGCCACCTCCTCCATCCGCAACTCAATGATGTCGAGCATGTCGCGCGTGGCTTCGACCGTGATCTGTACCGGCCGCACCGGCTGGCGAAAAACATTATGCATGGGCATGTCCTATCAGCGTCAGCCACTCGGTTTCGGTCAGCACCGTCACCCCAAGTTCCACCGCGGTTTTAAGTTTCGATCCGGCATCCGCGCCCGCAATCACATAATCCGTTTTTTTCGAGACGGAACTCGCCACTTTTGCCCCCAGCGTTTCTGCCAGCGCCTTCGCCTCATTGCGGCCGATGCGGTCCAGCGTGCCGGTGAACACCACCGTCTTGCCCGCCACCACCGTGTTGGCCAGCGCCGGTGCACTATAGGGCTGCACCCGCA
This sequence comes from Pseudomonadota bacterium, assembly GCA_040384265.1. Taxonomy (GTDB): domain Bacteria; phylum Pseudomonadota; class Alphaproteobacteria; order Rickettsiales; family UBA3002; genus QFOX01. The sequence goes on from JAZKJM010000002.1 coordinate 86,665, forward strand.
GCACATCCATCAAGGTCGCCAGCAACTGCTGGTTATGCGGCTCCGAGAAAAACTGGATCAGCGCCTGCGCCACCGTCGCGCCGATACCATCAATCGCAAGCAGCGTCTCACGCGCATGCGCGTCCAGCACCGCCGCCTGCAACTGCTCGAACGTGCCAAAATGCTTGGCCAGCAGCTTGCCCGTTTCCTCGCCGATATGGCGGATGCCGAGCGCAAAAATAAACCGCGCCAACGCCACCTCGCGCGAGGTCTCAATCGCCGCAAACAGGTTGCTCGCCGATTTCTCGCCCCAACCCTCACGGTTTTTCAGCCGCGACAGCCCTTCCCCATCGCGCGCCTGCAGCGTATAAATATCCGCCGGGCTGCTGATGAGCCCTTCCTGGTAAAACGCCTCGATCTGCTTATCCCCCAACCCGTCGATATTCATCGCGTTGCGGCTGGCGAAATGTTTCAACCGCTCCATACGTTGCGCCGCGCAGGTGAGCCCGCCCGTGCAGCGCCGCGCCACTTCGCCTTCTTCGCGCACCGCCTGCGCATCGCATACCGGGCAATGCGTTGGGAACGCATACGGCTCCGCCCGCATCGCCCCAGACGCACCGCTCACCACCCCCACCACTTGCGGAATCACATCCCCCGCGCGCTGGATGATGACGGTGTCGCCCACCCGCACATCCTTGCGGGCGATTTCATCTTCGTTATGCAGCGTCGCATTGCTCACCACCACGCCGCCGACATTGATCGGCGCCAGCCGCGCCACCGGCGTCAGCGTACCCGTCCGCCCAACCTGAATCTCGATGGCTTCCACCACCGTCACCGCCTGCTCCGCCGGAAACTTATGCGCAATCGCCCATCGCGGCGAGCGGGCTTTAAAGCCGAGTCGCTCGCGCCAATCGAGGCGATCGACTTTATAGACCATGCCGTCGATATCATGATCCATCAGCGCCCGCTGCGCCTGCATCTCCTGATAATAGGCAAGCAGCACATCCAGCGACGCCGTCCACTGGTAATGCCGCGCCGCGCCCGCATCGCGCGTCACAAATGTCGTCAGCCCCATATCGTGCAAAGCAAGCATAAATTTCATATCGCTGTTATGCGTCTCAACATCCTCGCTCAGCTGCGCCCAGCTATAGACAAAATAGCTCAGGCCGCGTTGTGCGGTGACACTCACATCCAGCTGGCGCAACGACCCGGCGGCCGCATTGCGCGGATTGGCAAACAGCGGCGCCCCCACCGCCAGGCGGCTTTCATTGAGCGTCAGGAAATCCTGCTTCTTCATATAGACTTCACCGCGCACCTCAAGCAGCGGCGGCGATGCGCGCAAGGTGAGCGGCAGAATCGTTTTCAGGTTCTCGGTAATATCCTCACCCACTTCGCCGTCGCCGCGCGTCAGCCCCTGCACCAGCTGCCCATGCTCGTAGCGCGCGCTGAACGACACGCCATCGATTTTCTGCTCGCAGATATAGTAAAGCTCGTCCGCCGCGCCCAGCTGCAAAAACTTGCGGATGCGCTGGTCAAAATCCCGTACATCCTCCTCGCTGAACGCATTGTCGAGCGAGAGCATCGGCTGGCTGTGGCGGATTTTCTTGAAGCCTTCGGCCGGTGCCGCGCCCACGGTCTGCGTCGGGCTATCGGGCCGCACCAGCTCCGGAAATTCCTTCTCCAGCGCCAACAGCCGCAGGCGCAAGGCATCATAGGTAGCATCGTCAATCGTCGGCGCATCCTGCTGGTAATAACGCACATCATGCGCGCGGATTTCCTCCGCAAGCGCTGCCATGTCGCGCGCCGCCTGCTCGCGCATCACGAGGCCGCCTGCAGCAGCTTGCCCGCCGCCTGGCGCGCTTCTTCGCTGATGGTCGCGCCCGAAAGCATCCGCGCCAGCTCTTCGCGCCGCGCCGCATCGTCCAGCAGCGCCACTTTTGTCACCACCTGCTTGCCACCATCCTTGCTGATGAACAGGTGATGCGCCGCCAGCGCCGCCACTTGCGGCGCATGCGTCACCACCATCACCTGCTGCGCCGCGCCCAGCTGTTTCAGCCGCACGCCAATGGCTTCGGCCACCGCGCCGCCGGTGCCGGTGTCGATCTCATCGAAAATCGAGGTCGTCGCATCGCCGTCATGCAGCACCACTTTCATCGCCAGCAATAACCGCGACAGCTCGCCGCCGGATGCCACCTTGCTCAACGCACCAAACGGCATGCCCGCATTCGTCGCCACCTCGAAACTCACCTGATGCATGCCACCCGCACCCCAGCTTTGCGGCGGCAACTCGCTTTGCACCACGCGCAATTCCGTGCTGCCCATTTTCAGCGGTTTCAGTTCCTTCATCACCGTTTTCGCCATCGCCGCACCTGCTTTTTCGCGCGCGGCGTGAATGGCTGCGGATGCCGCGCGATAGGCCTCCTCCGCCTGTTTCAACGCCGCGCGCGTGCGCTTCTGGTCGGCTTCGAGGTTGGTGATGGTCGCCAGCTTCGTCCGCGCATCCGCCAGTAAATCGGGCAATAATTCCGCCGCGACGTGATACTTCCGCGCCGCCGCACGCAGGCTATGCAGCCGGTCATCCGCCGCTTCCAGCTCTGCCGGGTTAATGTCCGCCGCCGATAATTCGCGCTCCAGCGCCACGCTGATTTCCTCCACCGCGTTTTCCGCAATGTCAAGATTGCCGGCAAGCGATGCATCCGTCGTCGGTAGCTTCGCGATCAGCTTGGCCACCTGCCGCAATTTCAGCGCCGCACCGCCGGATTCGGTCAGCAAATGCAGCGCTTCCTTCAGCGCCGCGAGCGACTGTTTCGCGCCCTGCGCCCGCTTACGCAATTCGGCCAGCGCCTCTTCCTCGCCCGCTTGCGGGTTGAGGGCGGAAAGCTCGGCCACCGTGTGGCGCAGCCATTCTTCCTCGCGTGCCGCTTCCGCGCCGCGCGCCGCAATCGCATCGGCCTCCGCCTGCGCCGCTTTCCACAGCGCGAACGTGTCTTCGACCGCCCGCACCAGCGCCGGGTGGTTCGCAAACCGATCCAGCAACTGGCGATGGATTTTGCTATCGAGCAGCCCGCGCTGATCGTGCTGGCCGTGGCGCGCCACTAGCAGCTCGCCGAATTTCTTGAGCGTGCCCGCATTCACCGGCGCATCATTCGCGAAGGCACGGCTCTTGCCATCCGCCGCCAGCGTGCGGCGCAGGATGAGCATATCCGCCGGGTCCAGCCCAAGCTCCTGCATCAGCGCAATCGCCGCGGCATGGTCGCTGATGTCGAATTCCGCCGTCACGCTCGCCTGCGTTTCGCCGCTGCGCACCAAACCTGCATCGCTGCGCTCGCCCAGCACCAGCCCGAGCGCATCAAGCAAAATCGACTTGCCCGCGCCGGTTTCCCCCGTCAACACATTCAGCCCCTGCGCGAACGGAATGTCGCAGGATTTAAGCAGCAGGATATTGCGGATGGAAAGTTGCGTCAGCATACGCGCCGCTACAGTTTGAGGTATTTGTCGTAGATGCTCTTCTTCTCTTCCGGCGACAGGTTGCCCTGCATCATCTCGTAGCTGTATTTATACCAGTCGGAACCGGGATAGTTATAGCCCAGCACCGCCGCATATTTTTTCGCTTCCTCGATCACGCCCAGGCGCAGGTAGCACTCCACCATCCGGTGCAGCGCTTCGGCGACATGGCTGGTGGTCTGGTAGTTATCGATCACGAATTTAAAGCGGTTGAGCGCCGCCGGATAATCCTGCCGCTTGAGATAATAGCGGCCGATTTCCATTTCTTTTCCGGCGAGGTGATCTTCCGTCAAATCCAGTTTGATTTTCGCATCGCGCGCGTAATCAGAATCGGGGAAACGCTCCACCACATCCTTCAACGCGGCGCGCGCTTTCTCACTCATTTTCTGGTCACGGCCCACATCCGAGATCTGCGTATAATAGCACAGCGCGGTCAGGTAATACGCATAGGGCGCGCTCGGATGGGTCGGGTGCAGTTTCACGAAGCGGTCGAGGATCACCACCGCATCCTCGAACTGGCCGCCGCGATAGGCGGAATAGCCCGCCATCACCTGCGCCCGCGTTGCCCATTCGGAATAGGGATGCTGGCGCTCCACCTCTTCAAACTGCTCGGTCGCGGCCTTGAAGGATTTCTTGTTAAACGTCTCATACGCCGTGTCATACAGCGCATCGATCGGCTCGTTTTTCTCGGCGAGTTTCTCGATGTCATCATCATCGCTGCCGCACGCAGCCAGCACCAACATCACCGACACCGCACCAAGCACGCGCCACGAAAAAATTCTTTGTTTACGAATATCCATGACTTCCTTATAGCAGCGTCGCAGGGGCGCGCAACTTCCGAGGGGCCATGACGAAACGAAAACTATCATCCAGACCGAAAATAACCCTCAGGGAGCTGAAGCCCGAGGAAATCCCTGATATTTTTCCGCTCATCCATCTGCATAACCCCAGCATCACCCGCGCCATTTTTATGCGCCGCCTGCCGGACATGCTGCCATTCGGCTACCGCGCGCTTGCCGCGTTCGATGGAGAGCGCATGGTCGGCGTCAGCGGATTCTGGATACGTGCGCGCTTCTGGTGCGGCAAACAATGCGATATCGATAATTTCTTCGTCCATCCGGAGTATCGCGGCAGCGGGCTTGGCAAAAAGCTCGTGAAGTGGCTGGAGAAAAAAGCCCTCGCCGAGCAATGCGATCTCATCGTGCTCGATGCCTATGCCCACAGCTTCCTCGCCCACCGGTTTTACCACCGCGAAGGCTTCGTTGCGACAGGCTACCATTTCACCAAAATCCCCGGCAGCAAAACGCCCTGGAGCAGCAGCCGTTAGGCATCCACGCGGGCGTGATGCTCGCTACGCTCAACCTGCATCGGCACATTCACTTCCGTATCGCCCAGAATGCGGTAGTTGCTTGCGTCTGCAAACAGCGCGCGCAGCAGCTTGTTATTCACGCCATGGCCGGGGCGACGCGTCACCACCTCACCGCGAATCACCGCACCGGCGAGGAAATAATCGCCCACGCAATCGAGCGCTTTGTGGCGCACGAATTCATCCGCATAGCGCAGGCCGCCTTCGTTGAGAATGTCGTTTTCACCGACCACAATCGCGTTATGCAGCGAACCGCCAAGGGCGAGGCCCATGCTGCGCATTTTCTCGACATCGCGCGCGAAACCAAAGGTGCGCGCCCGAGCGAGCGATTGTTTAAAGGTCGTCTCCGAGAAATCATAGCGCGCTTTTTGGCTGGCGATCAGCGGGTGATTAAACGCGATTTCCACTTCCAACACGAACCCCTCGCTTGGCTTGATGGTGGCGACCGAACCGCCTTCCACCACGCTCACTTCTTTCAGCACCTGCACGATGCGGCGCAGCGCGCGCTGCTGCACGCGACCCGCACAATCCAGCAGGAAAATAAATGGCTCGGACGAACCATCCATGATCGGCACTTCCGGCCCATCCAGCTCGATGCGCGCATTGTCAATATCCGCACCCCACAGCGCAGCCATCAAATGCTCAATCGTCGACACGCTGACGCCGTGTTTATTGGCGATGGTGGTGCCAAGCGTGGTTTCCATCACCGCGTCAAAGGTCGCGTGGATGCTGTTGGTCGGGCTATCAATATCCTTGCGGACAAACACGATGCCGGTATGCGGACCTGCCGGGCGAATGACCATGTTGACCATGTCGCCGCTATGCAGCGAAACGCCGACGCAGCTTACTTCTGCAGCGACCGTGTGTTGGAAAAAAGACTCGTTATCCTGCGACGTTTCCATGGTGTGCCTCGTATCTTTTTGTTTTGTAGCCTGACATTAGCCACACCACCCCGTGAAAAACAATTCACGCTTTGTAACGGATTGTTACAGAGGCAACGCATTGATTTAATTTGCTTAAAGCAACATGGGGTTGGCGTCAAAATAGTTGAGATGCTAGGAGCGTTTGCGCGCAGAACCGCAGCGTAGCAGCGCTACGTGAGGATTCGAGCACAACCGCGACGACGCAGATCAGCTGTTTTCACGCCAAGCTTTTAGTTTGCCTGACGACGCAGGAAAGCGGGAATATCGTAAAACTCTTCCTCGTCGCTTGCATGCGGTGCGCGTTCACGCACTTCTGCTTTGCGCTCCGGCGCCGCTGCACTTGCCGCCGCACGCGGATTCGCGCTTGGTGCACGCGTGGTGCCGGTGAAGCTTTTGCCAACATTGGCGAGGCGGTTAAACAGGCTTTTTCCGCCTGCCGCTTCGTCATCGCCCTCTTGCGCATCCGGCGCTTGCGAGGAGAACAATGTGCGCTGCTGCGGCACTTCCGCACGCGGGCTCACAAAGAGTGGGCCTGCTTCTTCCATCGTTTGCTCCGCTACTGCCGGACGTGCGGCATTCGCCGCGATACGCATCGCATTCTCCAGCTGAGCAGCTTGCGCGGCGGCAGCGGCTGCCGCTTGCTGGGCTTGCAGCTTGTGCTGCTCATCCTGCGTGCGGGCCGATTCGTCGATGATACGGATGACGGGCTGTGCGGGCGCTGCAGCACGTGGCGCCGGCGCGCGCGCCGTGTCGATCACGCTGCTGGTGCCTGCCTGACGAACAATCTCTGCCGGGCTGCGCTCACGCGTGGCGAGGCTGCTACCGACCATCGAGTGATCTTTGCGTGGCGCTTGCGTGGTGCCGCCCATGAAGGGTTTACGTGCGGATGGCATCGTCGGCACCATGTCGTGGTGCGGCGGTTGTGCCAGCATTTGGTCGGCATCGATCCCCGTCGCCACGACGGACACGCGCATTTTGCCTTCCATCGTATCGGAGAAGGTCGAACCGAAAATGATGTTCGCTTCCGGATCCACTTCGTCGCGGATACGGTTGACGGCTTCATCCACCTCAAACAGCGACATATCCTGACCGCCGGTGATGTTGACAAGCACCGCCCGCGCGCCTTTGAGCGAGACATCGTCAAGCAGCGGATTGCTGATTGCCGCTTCGGATGCCTGCAGCGCACGCTGGTCGCCAGTGGCTTCACCGGTGCCCATCATCGCCTTGCCCATTTCGCTCATCACGGCGCGGATATCGGCGAAATCAAGATTCACCAGACCCGGTTTCACAATCAGGTCCGTCACCCCGCGCACGCCCGAATGCAGCACTTCATCCGCCAGGCGGAAGGCCTCGGCGAAGGTGGTTTTTTCATTGGCAATGCGGAACAGGTTTTGGTTCGGCACCACGATCAGCGTATCGACATATTGCTGCAATTCACGAATGCCCGCTTCCGCAATTTTCATGCGGTGCGCGCCTTCAAACTGGAACGGCTTGGTCACAACACCCACCGTCAGCATGCCCTGCTCTTTTGCAAGGCGCGCGATCACCGGCGCTGCACCCGTGCCCGTGCCACCGCCCATACCGGCGGTGATGAACACCATATTGCTGCCATGGATATAATCCGCGATTTCTTCCATCGCCTCTTCTGCCGCAGCCAGACCAACTTGCGGCTTCGCGCCAGCGCCAAGGCCGCGCGTCACGGTGAGACCCAGCTGAATCACGCGATCCGTCTGCGCCGACTCAAGCGCCTGCGCATCCGTATTGGCGATCACAAAATCAACACCCTCAAGGTTCGCCGCGATCATGTTGTTGACCGCGTTGCCACCCGCACCGCCGACACCAACAACGGTGATTTTCGGGCGAAGCGTATCGATCTGTGAGGGAAGATGCAGGTTGATGGTCATAAATAAGTCCTCCTGAGCCGCTTTTGTGAGCGGGTGCGCTGGCGATGTTTTCAAGCACTTGCCGGAGTTTCTTGCGGTGTCCCGCTGTTTTTTGACACTATATGTAGCCGACTGTTGCTTGTAAAGCGCTAGTTAGAAAAATTTAGGGCTGTGAATTCGCCCGCACCTGCCAGCCCCAAACATCCAGAATCTTAATAGAACTGTCACACATAACCATTCGCATTATATGTAATAGAGGATCATCCGCTAATTATCGCGCGTTCAATAACAATAGTATCAATGGAGAGAAGTCATGGCCGATATTACCCCCGCAAAAAAAGAAGTCGTCATTGTAACACCGCATTCGGAGAACTCTGTCTTGGGAATAGTAACAATATTTGCTAAGGCGCTCGTAAGTTTTGGGAAAAACACTAGTTACGATGACCAATATGGCTCTCTCACAACCTTCTCTGACCAAAAAATTGTTCCCGATGCCGCGTGTAAGAACGCCGCAAAGCCAAGCGAATCAGATATCAGAATCGCCGCTGTCGAACTGATGAAGAGTGGCACTGTGATGGATAATGTAAACACGAATACAGCACCGCTTCATCGCAAGGAATACGACATCAGCCCGATTCGCAACATGTGTAAAAACGAAAAAGTCGTCGCAGCGAAATAACGCCTAAAAATTCTCTTTGAACCAGTTCGCAATCCGCTCGGGCAACCAGCCGCGGCGCGCCTGCGACGCGGTCAGAATCTCTTCTTCCCACGGGCGGTGGCGCACATAATGCAGCATGCCGATGACGGTGGCGAATGCCGGGCCGGAGACCGCTTCCGCAAGGCCCGGAATGGGCGCAGGCTTGCCTTTGCGCACCTGTTTGCCGAGCATGCGCGCGGCCAGGTCGCTCACACCGAGCATCTGGCTCGCGCCGCCGGTAATCACGCAGCGTCGCCCGGCGATTTTATCCACGCCACTGGCTTCCAGCTTGCCGCGAATCAGCTCGAAAATTTCTTCCATCCGCGGACGAATCACCCCAACCAGCATGGCGCGCGGCATGGTCGTCGGCTCGTCGTCATCCTCGCGTTCGCCCAGCTGCGGCACATCGATCATCACCTCGGAATCCTTCACCGAATTGATCGCGCTGCCATGCAGGGTTTTTAGCCGCTCCGCATTATGTAGCGAGGTCGAAAGCCCCTGCGCAATATCACTCGTGACGTGATTGCCGCCGACGGGGATCGAGTCCGAATACACATTGCGGCCGCCCACAAACACCGAGAAACTGGTGACACCGCCGCCCATATCAATCAGCGTCACGCCGAGATCCATCTCGTCTTTCTCCAGCGCCGAAAGCGCGCTCGCATGGCAGGAAAGCACAAAATCCGCGATGTTGAGATGGGCCTTGCCCAAACATTGCGCAATGTTCTTCAAATACTGCTCGCGCGCGGTGATGATCTGTAAATCCGCACCCAGTTTCTTACCGATCATGCCGCGCGGGTCGCGCAACCCGCGCGCGCCATCGAGCGTGTAATGCGACGGGAAGCAATGAATAATCCCTGTCTCCTCGCCGCTCAGGCTTGCACAGCCTTCATGGATAATATCGGCGATGTCCTGGTCGCTCACCCCATCGGCCAGCACATCCAGCTCCACCGCCACATGGCGCGATTTGAGATTGGTGCCGTTGGTGCTGACAATCACCTGCTCCACCGTCACTCCGGCCATTTGCTCGGCCGCATGCACGGCGGCGGTGATGGATGTTCCCGCCTCGCCAATATCCGTAATGACGCCGGATTTAATGCCCTTCGCCAACTGATGGCCGATGCCGGTGACGGCGAATTCGCCCTCCTGCTCCGCGGTCGCAATCAGGCAGACAATCTTGGTCGTACCAATATCCAGCACTGCAATGGGGCCGTGGCGGCTAGGGGTTGGGTTACGCATAGTTCTCACCTTCATTGTCTCTATGTATCACGCGCGGTCGTCAGCGTAATCGGGTTTTGTTTCTGCTCGATCGGCATGATAAACACACGGTCTTCCATGCGCATATCCACACTGCGGATGGCTTTGCTCAGCAGCGCCTCTTTTTCCACCAGCGTCGCAAAGCGCTTCCACGCTGCCGTTGGCGCAGATTCCGGCAACATCACCACAATATCGCGCGATAGCTGCACGTTCCAGCGCCGCTGGCCGATGCGCACCGCTGCCACCACATCGGGCTTGATGCTCGGCGCACTGTTGAGCAGCGCCATCAGCTCCGCTACATGCTGTGGCGCATCGTCGCCCACCACAATCGGCAGCGCCGCCACTTGCTTATATTTTTCGCGTGCCAGCACCATGCCATCGGCATCCACCAATTGCTGTTTGCCGCCTTGCTGCCACCAGGCAACCGGCACCCGCTCGGTGATGGTAATCGCCAGTTCGTTCGGCAACGCGCGCGTAATCACCACGGTTTTAATTTCAGGAATGGCCTGCAGTCGCGCCTTCAATTCCTGTAGCGACACCGCCAGAATCGGCGCGCCCTGCTTGATGCCCAGCGCCGCTTTCACCGATGCCGCGCTGGCATGGTTGCGGCCAATCAGCGTAATCTGGTCAAGCCGGAAACCCGCATCCGCCGTGTGCTGCCAGAAAGCGTCGGAGCTGGCGCTCATCGATTGCTGCAATTTGCCCGTATGCATCAGCCACCAACCGCCCACCAGCGCGTAAGAGGCAAATGCAATGCCCCCCGCCATCAGCGCCCGCTTCTTCCATTGCTGGCGGCGCTGGCGGGCTTTCTTGCGGCCAAATTCCGCCGCCGCCTGCACCCGCGTCACCGGCGAGGATTTTACTTGAACCCGTGTGCGTTTTTTGGCGCTCATCCGTCCAGCCTCGCCGTGGCCAGAATCCGCGCGACCAGCGTATTAAAATCAATCCCCGCATAGGCCGCAAGCTCCGGCGACAGCGAAAACGGCGTCATCCCCGGCTGGGTGTTGGTCTCGAGAATATAAATCTGGCCATCACCCTGCTCGTCATAGCGGAAATCCGAACGCGTCAGGCTGCGGCAGCCCAGCGCACGGTGCGCGGTCAGCGCCATCTGCATCGCTTCGTCGTATTTCTCGCGCGGCAACACCGCCGGGCAGATGTGCAAACTACCGCCCTCGGTGTATTTATTGTCATAATCATAGAAGCCCGATTTGGTGGTGATTTCCGTCACCCCAAGCGGCACATCATCCAGCACCGCCACCGTAATCTCGCGGCCGGGCACATATTTTTCCACCAGCACCGTCTCGCCATACGGCCAGTTCTCGCGCGTGAAAAAGAAATTATCGTTCGCAAACACCAGCTTCACGCCCACGCTAGAGCCCTCATTGGCGGGCTTCACCACATAGGGCCGCGCCATCACCTCGCGGCCGATCAGCTCGTCCTTATGCGCCACCACGCCGGTCGCACACCGCAAGCCGGCGCTGGTGAAAATTTTCTTCGCCATCGGTTTATCCATCGCCAACGCGGAGGCCAGCACGCCCGAATGGGTGTAGGGGATTTTCAGCATCTCCAACACGCCCTGCACACAGCCATCCTCGCCGTAGCGGCCATGCAGCGCGTTGAAGGCAACGTCGGGTTTCGCTTCGCTCAAATCCTGCGCAATGCGCGACGAGACATCGATCGGCGTCACCCGATGGCCGAGCGCACTCAGCGCCGTTTCAATCGCCGCGCCGCTGGTCAGCGACACTTCGCGCTCCGCCGATAAACCACCTTTTAAAACCGCGACATGCATAAGCGTGCATCATCCTTTGAATGAAACATGAGGAAAGCGTTGCCGATGGTTGGATTTTTTTGTTGCCGCAAGACTAGCGCAAGCGCGGACGGGATGCAATGGGTTAAGCAGGCAGTCCGATACGTTTGATTTCCCAGCTAAGCTCGACCCCAGCATGGGCGGCCACCCGGGCGCGCACCTGCTCGCCCAGCGCCTCCAGATCCGCCGCGCTGGCGCCGCCGGTGTTAATCATGAAATTGCAATGCAGCGGCGACATTTGCGCCGCGCCGACCATCAGCCCGCGGCACCCGGCCTGATCGACCAGCTCCCACGCCTTATGCCCCTCGGGGTTTTTGAACGTGCTGCCGCCCGTGCGCTCGCGGATGGGCTGGGAGGCCTCACGTTTTTGCTGAATTTCCACAATCCGCGCCTCGATCGCAGCGGGCGCATCTGCCGTGGTCGCAAACCAGCCACGCGTGAAAATCACCCCCGCCGGGCCGCCATAATGGCGGTAGCTATACTGCATCTGCTCGGGCGTCAGCGTGATGATCTCGCCATCCGCCGTCACCGCCTGCGCGCGCAGCAGCACATCCTTCACCTCGCGGCCATAGGCACCCGCATTCATCGCCAGCGCGCCGCCAATAGTGCCGGGAATGCCGCTCAAAAACTCGAGCCCCGCCCGCCCCTGCGCCGCTGCCATCCGCGCAAGGTTGAGGTCGAGCATCGCCGCACCCGCAGCCATCACCTCGCCTTCCAGCACCGCATCGGTGAAGCCGCGGCCAAGCCGCACCACCACCCCCGCGATGCCACCATCGCGCACAATCAGGTTGGAGCCGACACCGATGACAGTGACCGGCAAATCCGCCGGCTTATGCTGCATGAAATGGACGAGATCCGCCGTATCCTCGGGCTTAAACAGCACTTGCGCCGGGCCGCCCACACCAAACCAGTTGGTGGTCGCAAGCGCCGCATCGAAGCGATAACTGCCGCGAACCTCGGGAAGCTGCTGTCTCATCACCACCATAGAATCATGGTGTCATCCCGGCCTTGTGCCGGGATCCGGCGGCGCCGCATACTCAGAGTTACCAAGTAACACCAAGCCCGTTTCACGGCCGGATCCCGGGATAAACCCGGGATGACAGACTGAATGTGTAACACGGCGCTACGCACGTTCTTTCGCTTTGCTGTGCTGGAGTGCGTCAAGTTCCTTCGGCAGCGCCGCCGCCCATTTGCTGATGCTGCCCGCACCAAGGCAAATCACAAAATCGCCCGGCTGGGCAATGCCCGCCACCAGTTCCGCGAGCTGTTTTTCCGATGGCAGCGCCAGCACATGCTTATGGCCGTGACTGCGAATGCCCTCGACCAGGCTATCCCGGCTCGCGCCCTCAATCGGCTCTTCCCCGGCGCTATATACATCCGCGACCAGCACCGTATCCGCATTCTCCACGCAGGTGCAGAAATCCGCAAACAGGCTCGATAACCGCGTATAGCGGTGCGGCTGCACCACCGCGATCACCCGCCCGCCGGACGCTTCCACCGCCTGCCGCGCGCTGCTCAGCGTCGCCGCAATTTCCACCGGGTGGTGGCCATAATCATCGATGATGGTAACGCCACCGCTCTCACCCGTTTTGGTGAAGCGCCGCTTCACGCCTTCAAATGAACCGAGGCCACGCAGGATCACCGCATCCGCAATGCCTACATCGCGTGCGACTGCAATCGCCGCCAGCGCGTTGCGCACATTATGCAGCCCATACATCGGCAATTGCACATCCTTCAGCACGCGCCGCTCGCCGCTCACGCGGTCGGCCAGTTCCACATCGAACAGCTGGCCGTTGGTCACCTGCCGAATATTCACCGCGCGCACATCCGCCTGCGGGCTGGTGCCGTAGGAAATAATGCGCCGATCCACAATCTTCGCCATCAAGGCCTGCACCTCGGGATGGTCGATGCACAGCACGCCGAAACCATAAAATGGCAACTGCGTGATGAACTGGTGAAACGCCGCTTTCAGGCTGTCAAAATTGCCGTAATGATCGAGATGCTCCGGATCGATATTGGTGATCACCGCAATCGTCGACGGAATGCGGATGAACGTGCCATCGGACTCATCCGCCTCGACCACCATCCACTCGCCTTCGCCCAGAAACGCATTCGTGCCATACGCATTGATGATGCCGCCATTGATGACGGTCGGCTTCTGATCCGCCGCCATAAACAGCGTCGAGATCAGCGAGGTCGTCGTTGTTTTTCCATGCGTGCCTGCGATCGAAATCGTCGCCTTCAGCCGCATCAGCTCGGCCAGCATTTCCGCGCGGCGCACCACGGGAATACGCTGTGTGCGCGCCTCCACCACTTCCGGATTATCCGCCTTCACGGCCGAAGAAATTACCACCACCGCCGCGCCCTGGATATTCTCCGCCCGGTGCTCGCCGATGACGACCGAAATGCCATGCTTGCGCAAACGCTCGACCGTATAATTATCCGCCATGTCGGAGCCCTGCACCTCGTAACCGAGGTTATGCAGCACTTCAGCAATGCCGCTCATACCGATGCCGCCGATGCCGACAAAATGGAGCCGACCCACATCAAGCGGCATGCGGTTACCCGGGGTAAATGCGCGGAATTTTTTACTCATGCGGCCTGCTCCATGCCATGTTCCTGCGCGTTGGCGCGCGAGGGTTGGGTAACGAGATCGGCGAGATTATCCGCCGAATTTTCATGGCCAAGCGTGCGCATCGCCACCGCCGCTTCGCTCAGGCGATGTGGCACGCGCAGCAATGTCTCCAGCCGCACAGCGAGTGCTTCGGGCGTGAAGGCTTCCTGCGTCACCACCCAGCCTGCGCCGGTATCTTCAATCGCCTGCGCGTTAAAATATTGGTGGTTATCCGTCGCGATCGGCAGCGGCACCAGCAGCGCCGGTTTGCCCGCCACCATCAGCTCCGCCACGGTCGAAGCCCCGGCCCGGCAAATCACCAGATGCGCCGCCGCAAGGCGCGCTGCCACATCCGCAAAAAATGGCGCGAGGTCGACCTGCATGCCAAGCGCCTGGTATTTCGTGCGCACGGCTTCAATCTCCACCGCGCGGCATTGCTGGTCGAGGCGAATCCGCCCGCGCACATCGGCTGGCAAATGCTGCATCGCTGCGGGAATAATATCGCTGAACACGCTCGCGCCCTGGCTGCCACCAATCACCAGCAGGCGCAGCATGCCATCCTCCGCCAGCTGCGGATATTCCACGCGCGACAGCGCACACACCGCCGCCCGCACCGGGTTGCCCGTCAGCACCGTGCGCGCCTGCGCGCTAGCAGGCATTTTCTGGGTGTCGGCATAGCTCGTCGCAATCAGGCTTGCCCGCCGGGCGAGCACGCGGTTGACGCGCCCCAACACTGAATTTTGCTCATGGATAATCGTGCGTTGGCCGGTCATCATCGCCGCCACCATCGTCGGGAAGGAAGGATAGCCCCCAAACCCCACCACCGCCATCGGCTTTAGCTGGCGCATGATGCGCCGCGCCTGCAGCACCCCGCAGGCAATGCCCACTACGCTGCGCGCCTTGTTCACCAGCCCGCCACCCAGCGACCCGGCGCGAATAGTATGGATCTGGATCTGGCCGAGAATCCCCTCGGTGCTCGACGTATTATAATGATGGAAGCGGTGATCCGTCACCAGCTGCGGGTCGAAGCCGCGCGCGCGCAGCACCTCCGCCAGCGCCAGCGCCGGGAAGATATGCCCGCCCGTGCCGCCAGCCGCTAAAATCACGGTGCGCGATGATGTTTTGGTTCCCATAGCCGCGCATCCTGTCGCGCAACCGGCGTTTAGGCAAGCGTTTCCTTGCGTTTATCCTTACACATGGTAGCGCGCATTGCCCGGCATCCGGTTGGCCTTGGGCTGGCCGAAGCGCTTGCGGGTCAGCGCCAGCATCATGCCCATCCCGCCCGCCATCGCGATCAGCGACGAGCCGCCATAGCTCAAAAACGGCAACGTCATACCCTTGGCGGGCAGCAGGTTCACCGCCACGCCCATATTCACAATCGCCTGGATGCCGAACTCCGCCAGCAGCCCGCCCACGGCAATCATGCTGAACATATCCGGCTCGCGGCCCAGTTTCAAAAACCCGCGCACCACGATGAAGGCGAACAGCAGCACAATCAGCATGCAGAAAAACATGCCGAATTCTTCGCCCGCGACCGAGAAAATGAAATCCGTATGCGAATCGGGGATATGCTGCTTCACCAGCCCCTCGCCCGGCCCACGGCCAAACCAGCCGCCGCCTTTGAAGGCCTCCAGCGATTTCTCGACCTGGTAATTATCGCCGCTCGCCGGGTCGAGGAAGCGGTCGATCCGCGCCGCCACATGCGACAGCGCATGGTAGGCCGCAAACACCCCGCCAATGCCAAGCACAATCATCCCCGCCACCCACATAAACGGCATCCCCGCGAGGAAAAACTGAATCCCGAACATGCCTGTCACCGTCACCGTCATTCCAAAATCCGGCTGGATGATGAGCAGCAGCGCCACCACCAGATAGGCCGCAATCGCCACCCGGTAGCCCGGAAACCCCGGCAGCGATGCCCGCATCGAGAACACCCACGCCAGCACCACCGCAAAGCATGGCTTCATAAATTCCGACGGCTGGATCGACATGCCGCCAATGCGCAACCAGCGGATCGCGCCCTTATTTTCAAACCCGATCACCGGCAGCAGCAGCAGCAGAACAAAGCTTGCCACAAACCCGATCAGCGCAATCTTGCGAATCCGCACCGCATCCATCATCGACACCAGCACCAGCACCACGGTCGAAATGCCAAGGAAAATCTGGTGGCGCGAAACGAAATAAAAATCCGGCAGGCCGATACGCCGTGCCACCGGCGGGCTTGCCGCCATCACCAGGAAAAACCCGATACAGATGAGCATCATCATCGCGAAAAACGCCGGACGGTCTACCGTCCACCACCAGCGGCCAATCGCCGTGGTGTTGCGCCGATCAAGCGGTTGCCGCATGGGTGCCTCCCGCTGTTTTTAATTGCTCGAACAGCGCCACAAACGCCGCGCCGCGCACCTCGAAATTCGCAAACTGGTCGAACGATGCGCAGGCCGGTGCCAGCACCACCGCCGCCCCGCCGCGCACATCCGCCTGCGCCGCTTTCTGCGCGGCATCGAACGCCGCTTCCAGCGTCCCACATTGCGTATAGGCCACCGCCCCTTCCAGCGTCTTCGCGAAATCCGCCGACGCTTCGCCGATCAGGTAGGCATGACGAATCTTCGGAAAATACGGCGTCAGCGGCGCGATGCCGCCTTCCTTGGCCACCCCGCCCGCAATCCAGTAAATCCCGTCATAGGTCTTGAGCGCTTTTTCCGCCGCGTCGGCATTGGTCGCCTTGCTGTCATTGACGAACTGGACACCGTTCACCGCCCCCAGCCACTGCATGCGGTGCGCAAGCCCTGGATAACTCTGCATCGCCGTGATAATTTCTTCATGGTAGCAACCGCTCATGAAACAGGCAGCATAGGCCGCCGCGGCGTTTTGCCCATTATGCTCGCCCTGCAGCGATTTCACTTGGGTAATATCCCCCGCCATCGGTGTCGCGCCCAGCCGGTTCCAAACCACACCCGCCGATGCATCCACCCCGCTGCTCAGTTGCTGCGCCGCCGAAATCGCAATCACCCGTGGTGGCTGCTGGCCACGCCGCTGCGTGCAGATCGCCGCACTCACCGCATCATCCACCCCGATGATTGCACTATCGCCCGCGCCCATCCGGTCGAAAATATGCATCTTCGCCGCGATGTAATTTTCCATACTGCCATGATGGTCGAGATGGTCCGGCGAAATATTAAGCAACACCGCTGTGCTGAAGCGCGTGCTGCTGAGCAAATCGAGCTGATAGGACGACAGCTCCAGCACATACACCCCATCCACACCCAGCGGTGCCAGCGCCAGCGCGGGTGTACCAAGGTTGCCGCCCACCGCCACCTGCCTTCCGCACGCGCCCAGCACATGCGCAATCAGCGTCGTCGTCGTCGATTTCCCGTTCGTCCCCGTGATCGCAATATAGCGCGCCAGCGGCTGCGCCCGGTAGAGCAGCTCCACATCGCCAATCACTTCCACCCCGTGCGCCTGCGCCGCATTCACCGCCGGGTGAGTCAGAAAAATCCCCGGACTCATCACCAGCGATGTGAGCGTGGCATAATCCCATGATTCCACCGGTGCGATGGCCACGCCCGCATGGTCGCGCTGCAGCGCCTCGCGCGCCGATTCCTTATCATCCCACGCCAACACCTGCGCGCCGGAGGCACGCAGACTCGCCACCGTCGCCCGTCCGGATGCACCAAGCCCGACCACCCCGTAGGTTTTCCCCGCCGCCTGTGGAATGCGAATCATCTAGCGCAATTTCAACGTCGAGAGGCCAATCAACGCCAGGATCACCGCGATGATCCAGAAGCGGATCACCACCGTCGATTCCTTCCAGCCCAGCTTCTCGAAATGATGGTGGATCGGCGCCATACGGAACACCCGCTTGCCGGTGAGCTTGAACGACGCCACCTGAATCATCACCGACACCGCTTCCAGCACAAACAGCCCGCCGATAATCGCCAGCACAATCTCATGTTTGCAAATCACCGCCACCGTGCCCAGCGAACCGCCAAAGGCCAGCGAACCCGTATCGCCCATGAACACCATCGCCGGCGGCGCGTTATACCACAGGAACCCAAGCCCTGCGCCAATCATCGCAGCGCAGAACACCGCCAACTCGCCTGCCCCCGGTACAAAATCAATATGCAGGTAGCTCGCATACACCGTGTTGCCCACCAGATAGGCAATCAGCGCAAAGCACGCCGCCGCGATCATGATCGGCACAATCGCCAGCCCATCGAGCCCATCCGTCAGGTTCACCGCATTGCTCGCCCCAACAAGCACCAGCACCACAAACGGGAAATAGAGAATGCCGAGATTCAGCAGCACATTCTTCAAAAACGGCAACGCGAGATGGTGGTTGAGCGAGTCCGGCGTCACCATGCTCACCCACACCGCCGCCGCCAACCCGATCGCAAATTGCGCGATCAGCTTCTTCTTGCCCGACAGCCCTTTGTGGTTTTTCTTCGACACTTTCAGGTAATCATCCGCAAAGCCGATGCCGCCGTAACCCAGCGTCACAAACAGCGCAATCCAGACATAATGGTTGGTGATATCCGCCCATAACAACGTCGACACGGTGACTGCAAACAGCATCATCAGCCCGCCCATGGTCGGCGTGCCTTTCTTGGTTAGCAAGTGCGATTCCGGCCCGTCATCGCGGATCGGCTGGCCGCCCTGCTGCTTCACTTTCAGCCAACGAATGAGCTTCGGCCCAATCACAAAACTAATTACCAGCGCCGTGATAATCGCCCCGCCGCTACGGAACGTCAGGTAACGAAACAGGTTAAAAAACTGGACCTGATCCGCCAGTGGAAAAAGCAGGTTATAGAGCATCGGTTTTCCCCTCAATCGCCTCGACCACCACATCCATCCGGCTGCCGCGCGAACCTTTCACCAGCACCAGATCGTTCGGCCGCAGCGCTTCGATCACCATCGGCGCCAGCTCGCGGCTGCTCGCCTTATACGCACCGCGCATGGATTCCGGCAAGGCATGAAACAGCTTCTCCATAAACGTCCCCGCCGCAAACACCAAGTCCATCTGGTTGTTCACCAGGGTTGGCACCAGCCCGACATGCATTTCCTCCGCATGGTCGCCCAGCTCCAGCATGTCGCCCAGCACCACCACCGTGCGTACCGCACCCTTGCTCGCATCGCGCATATCGGCGATTTTTTCAATCGCGCCCTTCATCGAAATCGGGCTCGCATTGTAGCAATCATCCACCAACCGCAAATGGCCGCCATTCAGCCCCAGCTTGGTGATCTGCCCGCGCCCTTTGGGCTCCTTGAAATGCTCCAGCGCCGCCGCTGCTTTCGCAAGGTCGCCGCCCACCGCATCCACGATCCCAAGCACCGCCACCGACATCAGCGCCCAATGCTTGCCGATCGTGCCAATCGTGTAGGCCAGCGCCGTGCCCGCAATCGTCGCCTCAATCGCTGAATGCATATCGTCGATGCCGTAATACACCAACCGGCACAGCGCATTTTTCGCGGTGCCAAACGAGAGGATGCGATCCATCCCTTTTGCCTGCGCCTGTTTCTTCAGCCGCTCGAAATGCGGGTTATCCGCATTCAACACCGCCACGCCCTTGCGGCCCATACCATCGAACACCGCTGCTTTTTCATCCGCAATCGCTTCGACGCTGCTGAAATACTCGATATGCACCGCATCCACCGTGGTGATGAGCGCCACATGCGGCTGCACCCAGCCCGCCAGCAACGCAATTTCACCCGGATGGTTCATGCCCATTTCCATAATCGCATACTGCACATCGAGCGGCATATTCGCCAGGTTCAGCGGCACGCCGAGATGGTTGTTCAGGTTGCCTTTCGTCGCATACACCGAGCCCACGGCGCCCATGGCGGTCGCCAACATTTCCTTCGCGCCGGTTTTGCCGACACTGCCGGTTACACCAATAAACGTCGCCTTCGAGCGCGCCCGCGCCGCGATGCCAAGCTGCTGCAACGCGCGCTCCACATCCTTCACCACCACCAGCCTGGCGGAATCCACCCCCGCGACCGGCGCGCTCACCAGCGCTGCCACCGCACCGCGCTCCAGCGCCGCCGCCACATGCGCATGCCCATCCACCCGCGTGCCCGGCAGCGCCACAAACAGCGCCCCTTCCGCCAGCGTGCGGCTGTCGATGCTGACGGATGTTGCCGTCCAGTCACCGGTGGAGAGGCCGCCTGTCGCGGCGATAATTTCCTGCGTGGTCCAAGTCGTGCTCATGCGGCAACTGCCTTTCGTATATGGTCTGCATCGTTGAAGGGGAGGACGTGTTTGCCGATAGTCTGGGTTGTTTCATGGCCTTTGCCGGCGACGACCAGAACATCGCCTGCTTGTAAATTCTTTACCGCGGCGCGGATGGCTTCATCGCGGTCGCCGATCTCCGTCGCGCCACTTGCGCGCGCCAGAATCGCCGCGCGAATCGCCGCCGGATTTTCACTGCGTGGATTGTCATCGGTGACGATCACCGCGTCCGCATACGCCACCGCCGCCGCACCCATTTCCGGGCGCTTGCCAGCATCACGATCGCCACCGCAGCCAAACACCACATGCAGTTTTTTCTGCGTATGCGGCCGCAAGGTTTTGAGGATATTTTCCAGCGCTGCCGGCGTATGCGCGTAGTCGATAAACACCGGCGCATCGTTGTGCGAAGCAATCTTCTCCAGCCGTCCCGGTACCCCGCGCAGCTGCGGCAGCAGCGCCATTACAGCCGCTTCTTTAACACCCATCGCGCTCAACAAACCCATCGCGCTCAGCATATTGCTCAGCTGGAATGCGCCATAGAGCGGCAGCTTCAGCGTGTAATGCACCCCGCGAATATCCAGCTGCGCATCCAGCCCGCCCGCATGCGGCGTCACCGACAGCACGCGATAGGTCGCATCGGCATGCGCACCGAAACTCACCACCACCATCCGCCGCGCGTCGCAAATGCGGCGCAGCGTATCGTAATGCGCATCGTCATGGTTCAGCACTGCCGTCGCACCCTCGGGCAGCACCGCACTGAACAACCGCGCTTTTGCGGTGAAATAGGCATCAAGCGAACCATGATAATCCAAGTGATCGCGCGTCATATTGGTGAACGCCCCAGCACAGAAACGCACCCCATCCGGCCGCTTCTGGTCGAGGCCGTGGCTGGAGGTTTCAATCGCCACCATATCCACGCCCGCCTCACTCAGCGCGCGCAGCGTCTGGTGCAGCAGCACCGGCTCGGGCGATGTATTCATCGCCGGAAATGCCGCATCGAGCGCCGCTACCGGCGAGCGCAAACCAAGTGTCCCCAGCGACGCCGCCTGATGGCCCAGCAGGTTGCCCAACTGGCGCACAAAATCCGCGGTCGATGTTTTGCCGTCCGTACCCGTAATCGCAAAAGCAAACGCAGGCTGCGCAGCATAAAACGCAGCCGCTAATGCACTCACCGCCGCCCGCATATCCGCCACCCGCACCAGCGGCACCGCCGCCTCGCACACCGCATCATTCGCCAACAGAATCGCGCTCGCCCCACGGCGTACTGCTTCCGCAATATACTGCGCGCCATCCGCACTCACCCCCGGCATCGCCGCAAACAGGCCGCCGGGCGTCACCTGGCGCGAGTCCGTCGTCATGGCCGTGATGGTAACCGCTGCATCGCCCTGCACGGTCGCATCCAGTTTCGCCTGTGTCAGCAGCTCAGAAAGAAGTCGCACGGACCACCTCCTTCTCGACATGTGCTTCACGCTGCGCCTGCGCATTTTTCGCGCGCGCTTCGCTGCCTGCCCACATCGCATTCACACGCTCATCCGGCGGCGAGAAATTGGGCTTCATCGCCAGCAACGGCCCCATCCGCTGCACCACACGCCCCACCACCGGCGCCGAAATCCAGCCGCCCGTCGCAAAGCCATAGGTCGATTTATTGCCGCGCGGCTCATCCACCATCACTAAAATTGCATAGCGCGGGTTACTGACCGGAAACACCCCCACAAACGACGCCACTTTGGCATCTTTCTTATACACGCCGTTGGTATTTTTTTCCGCCGTCCCGGTCTTGCCCCCCACATCGTAGCCGGGCGCATTCGCGCTCTTGCCGGTGCCATGCACCACCACCAACCGCAGCAGATCGCGCACATCGCGCACGGTCGTTTCCGCGATCACCCGCTCGCCTTGCGGCTTACCTTTATTGCCATCCTTGATGACCGTCATCGCCATGCGGCGACCATCACCCGCGACAGCTGCAATTGCATCGATCAGATGCAGCGGCGACACCGAAATCCCGTGGCCATAGGACACCGTCATCGTCGTCAGTTCCGGCCAGCTACGTGGAATAATCGGGCGCGCCAGTTCCGGCACTTCCAGCTTGATCGGCTCGAACATGCCCAGCGATTTCAGGAACGCGCGCTGGCGCACCCCGCCCATATCCAACGCCATTTTCGCCGCGCCGATATTGGAGGAATACGCAAAAATCTCCGGCACCGAAAGCCAGCGCCCTTCCGGGTGCGCATCCGTAATCGTGAAATTGCCACTGCGGATCGGGCGACTCGCATCATACCCACCCGTGATCGCCACCGTGCCACTATCCAGCGCCCCGGCCATAGTGAAGGTTTTGAAGGTCGAGCCCATCTCATACACACCGAGCGTCGCCCGGTTGAAGCGCGCATCGTCGCTCGCCCGGCCCGGCTGGTGCGGATCGAATTCCGGCAGCGATGACATGGCGAGAATCTCACCCGTCGCCATATCCAGCACCACACCAACACCGCCGACGGCGGAGAAATCCGCCACCGCTTTCGCCAGTTCCTCATGCATCATCGACTGAATGCGCAGATCGAGCGAAATCTGCAGTGGTTTGGTGTTGCTGCCATCCTGCAAGCGGTCGTCATAGGATTTCTCAATCCCTGCGAGCCCCTGATTATCGACCCCGACATAGCCAATCAAATGCGAGAACATCCCGCCATACGGATACACCCGGCGAATATCGGGCTCAAAGAACAGGCCCGGCACGCCGAGGTTATTCACCTGCTCCTGCTGCCCGGGCGTCAGGTGGCGCTGCAGGTAGAGGAACGTCGAACGCTTGCGCATCAGTTTTTCCTGGAAATCCGCCGTCGATTGATCGGGGAAAATCGCGTGCAGCCCCTTCGCCACTTCCTGCTCATGGCGGATGATGGTCGGGTTCGCCACCAGCGATGCGGTCTTGATCGAGGTCGCCAGCACCAGCCCATTGCGATCCACAATCTCGCGGCGCACCACCTGCTGGTCTTCGCCCACCTTGGAAATATCGACATCGTCCTCGCGCTTGAGCATCAGCTGCGGCTCGTTGACCAATTTCTTGAACGGCAAATCACCACTGCCGACGGTGGACACTTCAAACAACCGCAGGCCCAGCATTGCGAAACACAGCCCAAAAAAGCTCGCAATCAGGATCGAGCGAATGCGCGATTCGCTGATGCTGCGCGCCTGACGGCTCTCGACACGGATAATCCGCGACGGTGGGCGCTGCGAGGGAATGCGTCGGAACTGCCGCACCTACTGGTTACCCCGGGTCTGCGACACAGGATGAATCATCGCACGCTGATCATCGTCTTCGGTGACAATCACGGCCGCTGGCAGCACGGCAATCTGTTCGATCTGGCGGCTATCGAGCGGCACCAGGTCGAGATGGCGATCCGCAAGGTGGCGCAGGCGATCCGGCCGGTTGAGATAGGCCCATTCCGCGTTCAGCAAATGCAGTGATTCTTTTTCAACCGCCAGCTCGCTACGCAGCGCCACCACGTCGCGCTGCACATCCTGCACGCTGTATTTCACCAGATACACGCCCATAAAAAGCGCGGCGATACACACCATATTGATGAGGATGCGAAAGTTCATAAGCGTGTCTCCTATGCGGCATGACGTAACGGACTCGCAGTGCGGATGGCACAGCGCAGCTTGGCCGAGCGCGCTCTAGGATTCAGGCTCACCTCTTTTTCAGACGGGGTGATGGCATTTTTGGGAGAGAGAATAAACGTGTTGTCCTGCGTCACCGTGTTGGGCAGCAGCGCTGCCGGCGAGTGACGCGAAATCGGCGCCCCGATATTGGCGCGGTTGAGCATGAACTGTTTTACAATCCGGTCTTCCAGCGAGTGGAAGGTAATCACCACCAGCCGCCCACCGGGCTTGAGCAATTGCTCCGCGGCGACGAGCGCTTCTTCCAGCTCCGCCAGTTCCTGGTTCACCTCGATCCGCAGCGCCTGGAAGCTGCGCGTCGCCGGGTGGATTTTCATTTTCCCTGCCCCGCGCACCGCGCCTTTGATAATATTCGCCAGCTGCACCGTGGTCGTGATTGGCTCCAGCGCCCGCGCGGCGAGGATGGCGCGGGTGATGCGCTTTGCATCGCGCTCCTCGCCATAATCGCGCAGGATGCGCACCAGCTCGTCTTCACTGTAGCGGTTCACAATGTCAGCCGCCGTCGCACCCTGCGCACTCATCCGCATATCGAGCGGCGCCTCGCGCTGGAATGAAAACCCGCGCGCATCCTCGTCGAACTGCATCGAGGACACACCAATATCAAGCACCACAGCATCGACCGCGTCGACACCTGCTTCCGCCAGCACACTCACCATTGCGGAGAAGCGCGCGGCCATGAATAAAAAATGCCCGGGATAATCCCGGGCAAGCGCATCGGCAAGTAACTGCACATTCGGATCGCGGTCGAACGCGATCACGCGGGCGGTCGGCTGCGCAGCGAGAATCGCGCGCGTATAGCCACCAGCCCCAAAAGTCCCATCCACAATCACCTCGCCCGCTTGCGCGGCGACATGATGCAGCATCTCTTCTTTCAACACCGGGATGTGCAGATGCTCGTTCACACCGCCCCCCCGACATCCGATTTCAGGCTCAGCCGCTTGGCTTTCGCCAATTCGCGCACCGCCGCCTCATGTTTCGTGAATTCCGCCGGCGACCAGATTTCAAACGTCGCGCCCTTGCCGACAAACACCCCGTGCTCGCTGATCCCCGCCTTGGCGAGCAACGCTTCGGGAATCACCACCCGGCCCTCGCTATCGAAATTCAGCTGCACCGAGCCCCCAAGAATCGCGGTCTCAAACGCATCGCGCTCATCCGAGAACGGGTCGAGCGTTTCCATCCTTGCATGCAACTTCTCCAGCCGATCCATCCCACACGCCTCGATGCACGGGCGCACGAACGACGCATAGGCGATCATGCCATTGAATTGCTGGGCGGCGAGCACGGCGCGAAAGGTCGGCGGCACCGAAACGCGCCCCTTCTTGTCGATCTGCTTCTCGAATGTAGAGAGAAACAACGCCATGATTTTCCCATTCCCCAACGTGAACCCGGAAACCAACCCGGGATATGTATCCACTTAAGCCCCCAAATGCGCGCCCACAAACTGGCCAAACATTCGTTTTCCCAATCAATTTTTCCAATTAAATATCAAATGATTAACAATGCTTTGCAGAGCAATTCAAAAATCTTCTGAAAAACGGCTATTTGGATATTTCTGGATTATCTTGGGAACAGTTGGGAGATTATGGGTAAATCTTGGGCCAGTCAAGGCCGATCTTGGGACAAACCCGGGCTGTGGATGAATCGCCAGCGCCCCCGCCAGCGGTCAAATCGCGGGGTTCGTCCCATGGTTAACAAGCAAAAGCAACAGGCTGCGCGGCACCCCCGCCGCCACCCCCAAATCTTAACGAAATCGTCATAAATCTTTGCTAATGTTTGTGATAATCTGGTTTTAGGTCGGCTCACCCCGAATTGAACCGCAGACACAAGAAACGAACAGGAGCAGACATGAGCACGATTACCACCGAGAACTTCAAGGCCGTAGACAAAGCACTGCACGACCATTTCCTCGCGGAGTATAATTACTACCGCGCCTACAGTGCGACGGAGGGCACCCAGTTCGGCCCGAAAAACGAAGCCGGGCTCACAATCGTGCCTAATCGCAGCGCATTCAAAGCCTCAGCGAAGAAAGCCCTGGAATCCATCGACCAAACCACGTTCGTCAGCCTGGAGGGTACGCTCGGCATGTTAAGCAGCGCAGCGCGTGCCGCCGCGCTCGAGGATACGAACAAAAAAGTGTCTTGGGCAGCAGGCCGCGCGACTGCTGAAACTACCTATACCAACGATATATCCTTCAAGGTGGTGGCCGCCCTCGATGATAACAATGCCCGTGGCGCCGTCAGCCACATCAAGATGTTAGAAGGCGCCCGAAACCCTGCTGCTCCAGCAGCAGCACCCGCTACGGCTGCCCCAGCACCAGCTCCCGCAGCAGCGCCAGTTGTTAAAGCTGCCCCCACTCCCGCGGAACCGCGTAAACCCGATGGCGACTTCCAAACCATCGACACGGCTATGGAAGCCTATTTCCTCGCGCAATATGAATATTTCCGCGCCTATCATGCCCAATCTGGCTCGCATTTTCAAAAAAATGAGGCGGGCCTCAAACAATCCCCGAACGCACCAACAGCCGAAGGTGCTTTGGAACGCATCCTGAAGCCAGCCGACCAAACCTCGTGGTATTCTTCCAGCATTAGCGATGCAACCAGTACGCTTCAACAAGCCGCCTCTAAAGCGGCCCTCAAGGACATTAAGGCGGAACTATCGATCAGTGATGGCCTTGCCGCCTCCCGCCCCGCTTTCAATGATGCGTCCTTGAAAGCCATCGCCAGCCTCGACGATAATAACAATGGCCCTACCCGAAGTAAGAGCAACGGCGAAATCAGCCATGTCGACATGCTGAAAGCCGCCCGCGGCGAGCAAGGGCCAGCGCCACAAACCCTCGCAGCCCCAGCTCCAGCTCCCGCAGTGGCACCCGTCGTTGCTGCTCCAGCTCCAGCCGGTAGACCAGCAGTGGCTGCACCCGCCGTTGTCGCGGCCCCGGCTCCGGCACCTAAACCTGCAAAAACCACTCCGGAAGGCGGCTACACCATTGTGCAGGACGATACCCTCTTCACCATTGTCCAGAAACTGCAGTCCGAGAACAAGCTCACCACCCTCACATGGAAGGGTGCGGATGATACCTCGCCCACCAAAGCCATGGCCTTAATCGTTGCCCGCAAGAACGGCATTGAGGATGCCGATAAGATCTCGCACGGCACCACCCTCATCTTACCATCCGCAGAGGAGATCAAGAATGGTCTTGCGCAACTCAAACTCACTGCCCTGAAAGACGACAACGTCATTTCCTACAAAGACGAAATGAAAGGGAAAGCGACGAGCGCGCTGATCAAAGATCTCAGCACTCCCGTCACCCCGGCTGTCGCCAGAACCGACGCCAGCGTCACCCGCGTATAAACGGGCACCACCCAAACAAAAGCCGCTGCTTTCATGCGAAAGCAGCGGCTTTTTTATTACCAGATGGCCTGTAAGCCGGGTTTTGTCCTCCCTTGCGGGATGGATGACTATTCATCTAGGCGCCATGTCGCCATGGCGCTCAAGCAACCTACCCGCGTGTGCTCAGTGCGGAAAACACCTGTGGGCAGTTGCCCGCCCACGCGCCACGCCTATTTGGTCTTGCTCCCGGTGAGGTTTGCCGTGCCGCTTTGGTTACCCATCGCGCGGTGGGCTCTTACCCCACCGTTTCACCCTTACTTTTTGCTGGCTCATGGCTGGCTCGGTCTGCTGACCTCGCCTCCCGTAACCCGCGACTAAAAGCGGTATCTTCTCTGTGGCACTGTCTCTCGGGTTGCCCCGGGCGGGGGTTACCCGCCACCGTTTCCTATGGAGCCCGGACTTTCCTCGGGATGGTATGGGCCGCTTTGGAGATTTCCCTCCGCCGCAACAGAATCATCACGCAGTCATCCAGCCATCTGGTAGGCCGATTCTAGGCCATTACGGCCGATGAGGCCAGTGTTTTAAACCATCCCATGCAGCGCGGCGAGCAGCCCGGCGCATTCATCGTCCCACAGGCCGCTGATATTTTCCGGCCGGTAATGGCGTTGGAAGGCGATCACGCATTGCTCGGTTTTCATCCCGAAATCGCCATCGAGCTTGAGGCCATAGCCCCAGTTCGCCAGCGCCGTTTGCAGGCGGATGACCTTTTTGCCGTTATCGCCCAGCGTCAGGTCGGAGCCCACCATCGGCCGCGCATCGAACGGGAACAGCCCCACCCCTGCCCGCGCCAGCATCTGCCAGTCGAACAGCTCGCCCGGGTCGCGCTTGCGCAAAAATGCAATATCCGAATGCCCCACCACATTGCGCGCCGGAATGGTGTGGCGAGCAAGAATCTGCTGGCATAGCGTCACCACGCTTTCCATCTGCACCGCCGGAAACGGCACATAGCCATGGCTGTGGCCGGTGTTGGCGATCTCAATCCCGATCGAGCGCGCATTCACGCTCGATTGCCCGCGCCAGAAGGATTCCCCCGCATGCCAGGCGCGCAAGGACTCCTCCACCAACGGCGTCACCGCGCCGTCCTCGGCCACCACATAATGCGCCGAGACATTCGATTGCGGGTCACGCAAATGGTCAATCGCCGCCTGCGCGCTCAGCATATCCGTATAATGCAGCACCAGCATATCAATCGGCTGGTCCTTGCGGCTATCGCTATTGGGGGATGGATGGGGGATGGTCATTACCGGATCTTAACGTTTTTACTGGGGTGTGGCTATACTCATTTGCACTTTATGGCTCAAGCTCCGCCAATTGCGGGCGACGCAGCGTAATCACGCCGACACCAAGAATCGTCAGGCTCGCGCCGATAATAATCTGCGCCGTGATCGGCTCGCCAAACGCTATCGCCCCGGCGCTGATGCCCACCACCGGCACCAGCAGCGAATACGGCACCACGCTGCTCATCGGGTAGGTCGTCACCAGGCGGTTCCACAGCCCATAGCCAATCAGCGACGAGAAGAACAGGCTGTAGCTGATGCCCACCCAGCTCGATAATTTTGCCTCCGCAATCGCCGTCCACTGGTTGGATTCACCAATCCAGCTCAGCAGCGCCAGCGGCAGGATGGAAAACAGCGCCGGCCAGAACAACAGCTGCACCACCGGCGGCGAAGGCTTCATGCATTTGAGGTAGATGTTGGATGACGCCCACATCAGCGAGCCCAGCACCGCCAGCGCAAACGCGCCCCAATGCTCACTCGCATTGGGCGTTCCCGCCACAATCATCACCCCGAAAAACGCCACCATCAGCCCGCCCGAGCGCCATGGCCCAAGATAATCCTTGAACACCACCGCTGCCAGAATACAGGCGAACGGCGTGCCCAGCTGCGTTGCGATAATCACCGAGGTAATGCTTAAGCCCATATCCATCGCCGAGAACACCAGCGCGAATTGCAGCACGATCAGCAGCATGGAAATCACCACCATATCGCGCAGGCGCAGCAGCCGTGGCTGGCGCAGCGCAAACGGCGCCAGCACCAGCGCCACCCCCATAAACCGCAGCAGCAATGCCAGAAACGGCGGAAAATCCTGCATCGCAAATTTCGTCGCCGTAAAGTTCCCACCCCAGCAGGAAGCAACCAGAATAGCAGCGAGAATCGCGCGGATGGGCATGGGAACTCCGGGAGTGAGGCGGAGGATGGCATAGGTCAAGCCGTGCCTGCACGCAAGCCACATTCATACGGTTATCAATCAGTTGCCAAAAAAATGCGGTGTAAACTTCATGAATTTGTCACATTCCGGACAGATGCATTAAGATAGTATGATTCATCGCTTTTATTTCTGGACGTGACCATGACCGACAACTTCGAGAGCCCGAGCGCCAAACACTCTGAAAGCATCGCCCGTAACTGGGACATGCTCTCGGTCGGCTCGTTTGGCGCTGCGATAATCGTTGGGCTTGTGAAAACGGCCAATGATGTGCGCCATAAATTTTATCAGGCATTCGTCGTCGGTTACCCCGGTCGGGAGACTATCTGCACCGACATCCTGCAAACGACCGAAGCGAAGTTCAAAGCAAACGAAACCCAGCTTATCAAAGGCGAGATTGCCCCCGCCGCGTATTTTGATAAAATGCACAGCCTTGCCAAGGAGCGCAAAGGTCTCGTCGCCACCCGCCTCAAGGAAGGTCTTGGTATCGAGAGTGAAGGCCTATGGTCTGGCTGGATCAAAGGCACGGCACAACGACTCAACCGGCTGGGCACAACCAACCGTATGGATGCGGCGATGGGTTTCGCCGGCACCGCCACCATTGCCCTGGGCGCCATCGCCGTGCTGAAACATAGCAGCCGCGTGCTCGACGCTATCAACCAGAAAATTGCCGATCAGGAAAAAGGTCGCACGCCATAAACGGCATTCGCCTGCCCATCACCCACTTAATCTTTCACATTAATCTTGAACGCAACGCCAATGCCTGACGCCATGCCACTCTTTTCATTCAGATTGTCATGAGAGCGCCTCAACCGCCACAGTTCACTGGATTTTCACCGCCCTTTATGAGACACTGTCTCTCCCGAAAACGACAGCTTCCTTCCCAACAGTAGCGTGGGAATGGTGAGTGAAGTACTAGGAGTCGCCGCGCGCAGGAGCGCAGTGTAGCAGCGCTACATGAGCATCCGAGCACGACGATGACGACGTAATTCGCCACCAGTCCCGCGCGGATTCGGAAGAGAAAAAAAAGAGGGCTTTAAGACGAATCTTAAAGCCCCAAGTCGCTCGGCAAGCAACTGAACTCCAGCTTCGCAGCTGGGATTGGATACAAAGGCGTCAGCAACTCAACTGCTGGCGCCTTTGGTATTTTTACGCCCCCACCAGCTCGTCGCCGTGGGTCGTGATGATTTTTTCGCCCGTGCCTTCTGCACGCTTTGGTAGGCCGCATTCACCGCCGCCAATTGGTCGGACAGCATGGCTATCGTCTCCGCACTCGCACCGGCTGCCTGATAGCGATCCGGGTGAAGCTTCTGCACGCGCGCCATATACTGCACCCGCAGCGCCTCATCCGTCGCCTTCGCCGAAATGCCAAGCACTTCATAGGGCGACGAGGAAGCCGCCACCATGGTCTGGCCGATGATGGCGCGGAAATCGTCTTTGCTGATGCCAAATGCATCCGACACGGCGCGCAACAACTCAAGCTCCGCGGCGTTCAGCGCCTCATCCGCCAGCGCCACCTGCAGCAGGCGGGCCAGTAAATCCTGGTGCAAATCGCCCTGACCGGGGGTCATCGCCGCGATCTGGCGGGCATATTGCAAGGCCGAGCTGGTATCCTGAGCGCGGCTCACAAACAGGCTGCGCAGCGGCACCGCCTGATCGTCCTTACCGGCCACAAACAGCGCGTGGAAGGCGGCATATTCAGCTTTATTGGGCGCGCCATCGATCGTGGCAAGTTTGGAGCACAGCGCCACCAGCGCATGCGTAAATGCCGCGGATTCCAACCGGTAATCCGGCACCGTTGCCGCCACCCGCGCTGCCGGCATCTGCGGCATCGCAAGGAAGTGGGACATGTGGGTGGCGAAACTGGTCATGGGCGGTGTGTGCGGCTCGGCTTGGGTTTCTTCGTTAGAACCACTATATATAGATTTCGACATGGGCTGACAACAACATTTTGTGGTGAATCCGTTGTTTTCGCTCCAGTTCGCGGTCATGCTTTGCGCCACGATTCTATCCACAGAGGATACTAACAGATGCATGCGCATGTGTCGATGCATTGGTGATATTTTTCATCCCCCATGCACTCCGTGATGGACGTTTCATGCGAAGCCATTTATGACATGCGTCATTCGCTTAAACCCTCAGCCGTGCAGGTATTATGTCCGCTAAAACCCCGATCTACGAAGGCAAAGCCAAAAAGCTGTTCGAAGGCCCCGAGCCCGGAACCCTCATCGCCCACTACAAGGACGATGCGACCGCCTTCAACAACAAGAAAAAAGGCACCATCCAGGGCAAGGGCATCATCAATAACAAAATCTCGGAATTCCTGATGTCGCGCCTGAACGACATGGGCATCCCCACCCATTTCATCCGTGGCCTCAACATGCGCGAGCAGCTCGTCCGCGCGGTCGACATCGTGCCGCTGGAAGTCATCATCCGTAACTATGCCGCCGGCAGCTTCGCCGAGCGTTTTGGCGCATTCGAAGGCGAGTCACTCGGTTCGCCGCTGATGGAATTCTGCCTGAAGGACGACCGCCTCGGCGACCCCTTCATCGCCGAAGATCATATCTACGCGTTCGGCATCGCCCAGCCCGAGGAAATCGACGAAATCCGCCATTACGCATTGCGCATTAACGATATCCTCTCGGGCCTGTTCTATGGCCACGGCATCCGCCTGATCGATCTCAAGCTCGAATTCGGCCGCTTCTATGAAGGCGAAAGCGAAATCATCGTACTGGCGGATGAAATCTCGCCCGATACCTGCCGTTTGTGGGATCTGACCACCAACGATAAAATGGACAAAGACCGCTTCCGCCGCGACCTTGGCAAAACCGAGGAAGCCTACCGCGAAGTCGCCCGCCGCCTTGGCGTGCTGCCAAGCGCAAGCGTCGTCCAGACCCACAGCTTCAGCGAAACCAAAGCCGATAAAAAACCGGCTAAGGCCAAGCAAGCCGCTAAACCTGCGGCCAAACAACCGGCCAAGCCAGCGGCAAAACCTGCCAAAGGCAAAGCCAAGCCCGCACCGAAAAAGAAGAAATAATATGAAAGCCAAAGTTCATATCACCCTGAAAAACGGCGTGCTCGACCCGCAAGGGGCGGCCATTGAATCCGCGCTCGACCATATGGGCTTCGCCGGGGTGAATGCCCGCGTCGGCAAGCTCATTGAGCTCGATCTCAAGGAAACCAACGAAGCCAAGGCCCGCGCCGCGATCGAGCAAATGTGCGAAAAGCTGCTCGCCAATACGGTGATCGAAAAATACCATGTCGAGTTGAGTGCTTAAATGAAATCCGCCGTCATCGTTTTCCCCGGCTCCAACTGCGACCGCGACGTGTTCACGGTCATGCAGGCCCAAGGCCTCAATCCGGTTTATGCATGGCATGGCGACGCCGCCCTGCCGGATGATCTCGACCTCGTCGTGCTGCCCGGCGGCTTTTCCTATGGCGACTATCTGCGCTGCGGTGCCATGGCCGCCCGCTCGCCGATCATGCGCGATGTTATCGCCTACGCTAACAAAGGCGGCCATGTGCTGGGCATCTGCAACGGTTTCCAGATCCTCACCGAATCGGGCCTGCTGCCAGGCACGCTGATGCGCAACGACCATCTCAAATTCAACTGCATGCCCACCACACTGCGTGTCGAGGCGAATGATTCCGCCTTCACCGGCGGGTATGGCAAGGGGCAGATTATTACGTTGCCAGTGGCCCATGCTGAGGGGAATTACTTCGCGGATGACGACACGCTCAAAGCCCTCAACGACAACGCCCAGGTTGCCCTGCGCTATGTCGATGATGCAGGCAAGCCGAGCGCCCGCGGCAACCCCAACGGCACCCGTGAAAACATTGCGGGCATCACCAACAAGGCCAAAAACGTCCTCGGCCTGATGCCCCACCCGGAGCGCTTCAGCGACGCAGCCCTCGGCGGCACCGATGGCGCGCCGATGTTCCAGTCCCTGCTCGCCCGGCTGAACTAACACGTTGGACTATCGTCATGGATATGCCCCATTCCCAATAGTCTCCGTCATCCTATGCCTTGAGCATAGGATCTCAGGCCACACACACAGCCCTGAATTTGTTGCCTGATATCCTGCGGTTAAACCGCAGGATGACG
Source organism: Pseudomonadota bacterium (assembly GCA_040384265.1). Lineage (GTDB taxonomy): Bacteria > Pseudomonadota > Alphaproteobacteria > Rickettsiales > UBA3002 > QFOX01. Next base: position 120,290 of record JAZKJM010000002.1, read on the forward strand.
ACGGCGTGTGCTGGGAGTAATGATACTAACCATCCACCAGCACGGCGTTTTCCTCTTCCAGCGAAAATGGCTCGGGGTCGGGAATCAGCTCGGCCAGCATTTCCGGGTAGTCCAGCTGCCCGCTTTCCTCCGCCAGTTCCTGATGGATGCCGCTACTCGCCGCGAACCCTTCCGTAAACGCATGGTCGCGGTGGCTGCCGGGATGGTCGATGACATCTTTCATCTCCTCATCGACCGACAAATGGCTCTCCGTACTGGCCGTATCCTTCGCATCGTAATCCACTTTACGCATGGCGCTCTCCTGTTGGTGACTGGGCGACCGTAGCCAGCCCCATATAAAAAAGCCGCAAGCATTTTAGGGCAACGCATATGAACGGTATAATCCCTTGAAACAGGGCTATTTCCCGCCATTGCGCCCGCCACTGCATTTAATTGTTACAATTTTATGACAACTTAACCTCTTGTTAACTCCCCCTTGCTATATTGGCTTTAAGACAGGCGGATAACAGCCAAAAAAACGGGGTGGAAGCGCATGGGGGAATGGTCAATTAGTGCGATCGGTAGCGATGCAAGCGTTTGCAGGGCCTCCTATGAAGGAGCCATGTGCAACACGGCGCGCACCACGCTGAAGGATCACCTCCCTCCTGATGCGCTGAAGCGAGGTCTGCAGGAGCTGGCCCAGCTTACCAGCCCCTATCCGTTCCTACCGGATAACTTAAGCAAAGCAATTCAAGGGGGCGTGTCTGTAGCCGATCACGGCGGCGCCCAAGGACAGAATTCAGGCCGAGGCGTTAACGCCCGCACCTAACCAAGTTTTACGTGGTTTGCCAACTGGGGCGGCTCCTTAAAAAAGAGTCGCCCTTTTTTTAGCCAAAACAGTCCCCTCTCCCGCCCGCGGGAGAGGGTTAGGGTGAGGGGAACGCGAAGCGCAAGCAAAAACGCGGTGAGGGAGCCTGCGAGCGGCAGCGAGTCCATACCTCTCCACGAAACAGATCGCTCCGCGCGTCGCCTTCCGGCGACACCCCCTCACCCAGCTACGTCTAGGCGGCTAACGCCGCCTAGACTGCGCAACCCTCTCCCTTAGGGAGAGGGTAAAATAGGGAGAGCATACAGCACGCTACTACTGAAGACTGAAGACTGAAGACTGAAGACTGAAGACTGAAGACTGAAGACTGAAGACTGAA
>JAZKJM010000002.1:121573-162659 GCA_040384265.1 Pseudomonadota bacterium
GACTGGTGACTCTCTACTTCACCACCGTCACCACCGCAAGCGCATGCAGGGTGGTGCCCAGATCCGTACCAAACGCCCCGTTGACCAGCCGGTGCTGCGCCACCCGGGTCAGCCCCGAAAATTGCGCACTCGCCACCGTCACCTTCCAGTGATTATCGTCCCCGGCGAGGTCTTCCAGCGTCACATCGGCATCCGGCAAGGCAACCGTGATGCGGCGGGTGATTTCTTCGGCGGTCATGGGCATGGGCGACTCGTTGGCTGGGGTGATGGCGCTTCGTACAGCGAAACCGAGGCCCATACCAGCAGAACCGTCACACAATCTTCACACACCGGGCCCACCCATGCGCTAGAATTGCCTTATGAAACTTGATCCTGCAGAAACATCCCAAGCGTGGTGGTTAGGCGCTTTAAGAGGCGGCTCTTTCGGCATGCTTGTTGGTGTCGCCATTGGCCTGTCCAGCGCCCTGCTGCTCGCGAGCGTGCTGCCCGCCATCTCCGTATGGCCATTGCTCTCCGCCGGAGGCCTATTCGCCGGTGCCATCGGCACGTATCAGGGTGGCCGCAACGCCGTTGCCGCCTACCATCAGCAAAAACACAACCAGCGGGATGAGGCCAATATCAACGCGCTCGACGCCCGCACCCAGGTGCTGGAGCAAGCCGCCGGCATCACCCCACGCAAAAACTTCGCAGATGCCGAAATAACCCGCCGCGAGCAAACTGCCGAAAACGGCCACACCATCCACTAACTAACCGGCCGTGCGCGCCTGATAGGCATTCAACCGTTCCACGATTTGCGGCACCGAGCGATAGGGCGCCACCGACCGGTGGCGTAAATAAACCAGCTGGCGCGTGCGCAACTCCCGGTACAACTGCCCAAGATCCGCCGCGACAACCGCCGCATCCGTCCCCGGCTCCTGCACCAGCGCCGCCACCATCTCGCCAATCGTGCGCGTGCCGTTGATCAGTCGCAGCAGCCCCATCGTATGCCGCAGCTTGGTGACCTGCAGCGATGGCGCATGCCCAAACGGCCGCGGCGCAATGGTCGCCTGCTGGCCCACCGGCGTCGTCGCCAACAACCCCAACAGCTGCTCGCTGAACCCAGCAAACAGCGCCTGCAGCGGCCCGTAGGTGATAATCATATCCTCCGCCAGTTGCGCCGGTTCCTTCGCCTGTTTGGCGGCATAGAAATAATGCTTATACATATTGCCGTTCATCAGCTCGGCAATCGCGTGGCGCTGGGGCGTCGCCTTCTCCGCCGTGATCGTGCGTAGCAGCGGCGATGGCGCATAGCATTCGGGCGTATACAGCGAATCATCCGTGAACTCGCTATAAAACGCGGTGAGCTGCAACCGGGCCCCTTCCAGCCACGCATAAATTTCAGGCACCGTATAGCCACGATCCACCGCATGCAGGAACAGATCGTAAATCCCGCTCCCATCCGGCCACATCATATCGCCGATGAAGCGCTCGTTATTCATCGTCAGCCAATGGCCTTTGGGCACAAAATTCAGGAACTCGCGCGCGATCTCGATCTTGCGGGCGCGCGGCGTGCCCTCGTCCATCAGCCGTTTCATCAGCGCCTGCACCAGGTAAATCGCCTGCCGCCCATGCTGGCCATACACCATGATGGATATCAGCCCATCGTCCTTCAGCAGCGGCGCCAGTGCCGCAAGCCCTGCATCCGGGTCGGGCAAATGGTGCAGCACCCCGCTCGATTCAATAATGTCGAACATCCCCAACACCTGCGGCGACACATCGAGGATCGACATATGATGGAATGTCACCCGATCCGCCAGCCCGCGCTTGGCAAGCCGCGCCTTGGCGATAGCGATCGAGGCCGAGGATAAATCAATCGCCACGATCTCGCTGCTGCAGCCATACAGCTGCTCGGCGAGAAACACCGTCATATCGCCCGTGCCGCAGCCGGCGATTAGAATCCGTGCACCGTCACGCAAATCGCGTTTACCCGCCCAGCCGACATGGCTGAACGCATCGAGCGAAATCCCATCGATAGCATAAAGCTCCTCGCCCTCTTTTTGCGGATCGCGGTAGGGATAGGGCAAGTCTTCGTAATGGCCGCGCACTTCCTCAGCATATGCTTTGGGCGTGCTCATTAGGCAGCCATAAAACCGGGCAGCCACGTCTCGTTCACCTCGCGCAGATGCGCCACGGGGATGCGCATCACATCCTCGACCAGTAGCAGATCGGGCACCGTCACGCCCAGATCCGTGAATGGCACCGACGCCTGATTGAGCCGCACCATCACCTCGTTTTTCGCATTGGGCGGCACCGCGATCAAATAGCGTGCCTGATCCTCGCCGAACGCATAGGCATGCAGCGGCAGACCCGCCGGGAACTGCACCTGCGCGCCAATGTCGCGGCCCATGCACATCTCGGCCAGCGCCACCAGCAACCCGCCATCAGAAAGGTCATGGCAGGCCGAAACCAACCGTCCATCCTCGATCAGGCTGCGCACCATCATCCCGTGGCGTAGCTCGATTGCCAGATCCACCGGCGGCGGCGCACCCTCTTCACTTTGCAGCAGCTCGCGCAGATACAGCGATGCGCCCAGATGCCCCTTGGTGTCGCCGATCAGGAAAATACTATGCCCCACTTCCGTAAAGCTGCTGGTCACCCGTGCATTGGCGTCGTTCAGCAGCCCCACCCCGCCAACCGCCGGGGTTGGCTGCACGGACTGGCCGTGCGTTTCATTGTAAAGCGACACATTACCCGAAACGACCGGATAAGAAAGCACCCGGCAGGCTTCCGCCATGCCCTGAATCGCGCCCACAATCTGGCCCATAATCTCGGGCTTTTGCGGATTGCCAAAGTTCAAACAATCCGTGATCGCCAGCGGCGTCGCGCCGACCGCAATCAGGTTGCGCCAGCTTTCCGCCACCGCCTGCTTGCCGCCTTCGGCAGGGTCCGCCTGCACATAGCGCGGCGTGCAATCGGTCGTGATCGCAAGCGCCTTCGCCGTGCCGTGAATGCGCACCACCGCCGCATCCCCACCGGGGCGGCCGATCGTGTCGTTCATCACCATATGGTCGTATTGCTGCCAGATCCAACGCTTGCTCGCAATGTCGGGCGAGGCCATCAGCGTCGCCAGCGACTGGCCAATATCAAGCGCCCGCACCTGCGACGGCTCGATCAGCGGGCGCTTGGGCGTCAGCGTATACGGCCGGTCATACACCGGTGCCGCATCCGACAACGGCGCCACCGGAATGTCGCACACCACCGCGCCCTCATGGGTCAGCACCATCCGCCCGGTATCGGTCAACGTGCCGATAGTCGCGCAGGCAAGGCCCCATTTTTTCATGATGCCATAGGCCACATCTTCGCTGCCGGGCTTCACCACCATCAGCATGCGTTCCTGCGATTCCGAAAGCATCACCTCATAAGGCGTCATCCCCGCTTCGCGCATCGGGATCGACTCAATCGCCAGCTCAATCCCAAGCCCGCCTTTGCTTGCCATCTCAAGGCTGGAGCAGGTTAAACCCGCCGCGCCCATATCCTGAATGGAGATAATAATATCCGTCGCCATCAGCTCCAGCGATGCTTCGATCAGCAGCTTCTCGGTGAACGGGTCGCCGACCTGCACGGTCGGGCGTTTTTCTTCCGTCGTCTCATCGAACTCGGCGCTCGCCATCGTTGCGCCGTGGATGCCGTCGCGCCCGGTTTTCGCACCGAAATAAATCACCGAATTACCAACGCCCGATGCCTTGGAGTAAAAAATCTTATCCGCATCCGCAAGGCCGACCGCCATCGCGTTGACCAGCGGGTTGCCGTTATAGGAGCTATGGAAAATCGTTTCCCCACCCACCGTCGGCACACCAACACAGTTGCCGTAATGCGAAATCCCGGCGACCACGCCATTCACAATGTGGCGCGTTTTCGGGTTGCTCGGCTCGCCAAAACGCAGGCTGTTCATCAGCGCAATCGGCCGCGCGCCCATGGTAAACACATCGCGCAGAATGCCGCCGACACCGGTCGCCGCGCCCTGGAATGGCTCGATGAAACTCGGGTGGTTATGGCTTTCCATTTTGAAAATCACCGCCTGCCCATCGCCAATATCGACCACGCCGGCATTCTCGCCCGGCCCACAAATCACCTGCGGCCCCGTCACCGGGAAACTGCGCAGCCATTTGCGCGTGGTTTTGTAGGAGCAATGCTCGCTCCACATCACCGAGAAAATCCCCAGTTCCACCAGGTTCGGCGTACGGCCGATAATATCGACCACCCGCTCATATTCATCATGCGTCAGGCCATGGGCCTCGATGATTTCTTTGGTGATGACATCAGCGGTGGTTTCGGCAGTTTTGGCGGCGGCGGTCATAGGGCTCACATACGCTAGGGTTGCCCATCCCTGATAGCAAGTTGGGCCAGTGCTGCAAAGCCCGTTCTTGCCACCGGCGCGGATTTTCCCCTATACTGGCCCCTCACAAACGGGGTTAGCATGCGTTGGCTATGGCGTTCACTGGCATTCTGGGCCGTCAGCCTGCCGCTTTTCTATCTTTTCGGCCTGCCGATGCTGCTCGACCAGCTCTCCGCCAAAGCCACCCGCGAAGGCTACGGCCAGTGCATCACCCAAATGCGCGCGGAAGGCCTGCTCGGCGGCGCCAACTCGCCCTTTCCGCCCGAGCGGATCGACCAATACTGCCATTGCGTCAGCGATGGCTTGATCTTCACCAAACCCGACCTATTTGACATGGTGCAGAAACGGCCGCCTGCCGCGCTGACTGCTCTTGCCAGCGCCAAGGCCGCCACCTGCAACGCCAGCCTCGAACAATCCGTGGGCATGGGGGCCGCCACTGTCGGCGCACCCATAACACCCCCGGCCACTGACGATAAAGTAACCCACTTCTAACGAAAGCCCCGCCATGACCGAGAACCCCGCCTTCGCCCGCATTGAAGCCGACATCCAGGCCAACGACATCGTGCTCTATATGAAGGGTAGCAAAAAACTCCCGCAATGCGGTTTCTCCGCCACCGTCGCCGCCATTTTCGAGCGGCTGGGCGTGAGCGAGTATAAAGACATCAACGTGCTGGCCGACGCCGAAATCCGCGAAGGCGTCAAAGCCTACGCCCAGTGGCCCACCATCCCGCAGCTCTACATCAAGGGCGAATTCATCGGCGGCTGCGACATCGTGCGCGACATGTACCAATCCGGCGAACTGCAAGCCCTGCTGAAGGAAAACAACATCGCGTTCAAAGACGCCGACGCGGCCTAATCGAGAGAGAAAACATGAAGTACAATAAACGTGCTGTAACTGGCATATCTGGAGCGTTGCTCGCCGTTACTTCTGTCATAGTGGCTAGTGGCAACCATGCGCTCGCTGCGGGCTCAACCGGCGCAGGCAGTCCCAATAGCGTTCACGTTACGGTTGCCAACAATACGAGTCCAATTTCGGACACTGTTGGCGTCAAAACAACCACTGCCGACGGCACGGCCATCTATATATTAGTTCCTTCGATCGCTACCAAAGAATCGGCAGCTATGACCATAAAAGCAGGTTCGCAGGCCGGCGTCGACGTGACACAGCTGATTGGCAAAGCTGTCTTTGAGTTCGCCAATATTCCCCGTGGGGTTAGCGCTACCGTGGTAGTGGAAGCGACGTCGAAAGTGAAAGAAGTATTGGAGTGTAACGCCGTTCAAAAGAAATGTCTTGCTTATCCATTTGAGCGCATAAACCCCACGCAGGTTTCTTTCGCAGTAAAAGCGGATCGGTTTTACGCACTTCTACCCTAAAAACCGGATCTTTTCTGGCAGTCCTACTCCCGCCCGGAACCCTTGCCCTTATCCCGCCCCGGCTGCACATGCGGTGCATTGTTCGCCAGCCCGCCCAGCTCGTTTTTGTTCGCCGGCTGAATATCGTTCATACCGCGCGTGGCCATGTCCCGACCGATGCCGCGTACGGCGCGCTCCAGCATCGGCATCGCAAGAAACGCCTCGCGCATTTTACGGATGGTTTCTTCCGACATCATCCAGCTTAGCCATTGGCGGAAATTGCTCCGCTGGCGCTCCACCTTCTGGCGTTGCTCGGCGGCAAGGAACTTGTCCAGTTCCTTCTCTTTTTCCTGCGCCCGCGCCTGCAGCATTGCGCGCAGCTTCTTGATAATCGCCACCCGCACCACTTCCGTCTCGCCCTCAAGCAATTCGGCCAGCATCAGGTCGCAATCGGGCTGCTCCCCGGCAATCGCTTCAATAAGCGCCTCAATATCGGCCATCACGTCGCGCAGCAGGGCATCAGTATCGGCGGGTGGGGGGAGTTTTTTCATAGCAAAATTATAGCATAATTAATGGGTTATGCACTAAAAACCATTAAACGTTTCTTAAGAAGTCTGAGTTAAACTAAGAGACACTAAAACTGGAGCGGATCATGCCATTAGAAATCAAAAATAAAGCGGACTATGAACGCGTCAAAAATCAGCAAGAAGCTGCTTTGAACACGCTGCATGCCAAGGGGCAAGCAGAACGGTGGCCAAGCAACAAGCTCTTAGACGCACTGGCTACCACGGCACTTCCGTACATGTTGGCGCTCAATGATCCCGCCAACCCAGTTGCCCGCCAAGAAACCAATAAAATAGCTATTGCATCACTGAGTCAGCAAGGGTCTTTTACAGCATTGCCCCAAGGTCAGCATAAAGGCATCCAGGAAATTGTCACGCAACATACCAATGCGCTCAATGAAAAATACGGGAAAAATTATCCAGTCCCTACGGTTCTCACAGGCAACTTTAAAATTTCTCTAGCTGGCTACATGATGACCGGCGATGTGCTTGTTATCGATAATGAAACTTTAACAACGAAGGCGAATGATAAAAGCTTTTGGAAAGGTCTTCTTGGCCATGAGCTTGGACATCGCTATCTCAGAGGCGAAGACAGAGTTCTTCCTTTGATAAAATCGAATTTTGCACGCGCACTCAATCTGCCATTGGATGCGCAGACATTATCGGAAGTGAGGAAAACAGAGGCAATAGCAGATTTCACAGCCGCACAAATAAGCAAGCCTTCGGATGTAAAACAGTTGATTACGGAAGTATCACGCCTCGATCAGACAGCCATGGGGCAGTTTCTTTTAGAAACCTTCAAAAACGCTAAGATAGTATTACCCGATATCTCAGAAGCGCGGACACTCTACGATACATTGCCGCCCCAGTCCAAGAAGCTTTTAAATCATAACTTTTCTGCTCTTCCCAAACGTGAACAAGATGCGCTGACCAATCGAGCATTAGAAGCGGAGCAAGATCAGGAAAAGTATGCCACTCATCCAAGCCTCCTAAATAGGTCTAAGCTTCAAGAAACACTATCCGCAAATCCCCAAATACTCGCATGCAAAGATGTAAGGCTCGACGGCTCCGCGAATATAATAAGTGCGCAAGACTGTGGCCCCAACAAGGTGACGTCGCCAACACCGACCAAACGGACTGAAATGATACGCAAATAAAAAAGGGCAGCCAAAGCTGCCCTTTTCGTCGTTTTGGTATCGAACGCGCGGACTAGCGGGAGTAGAATTCCACCACCAGGTTCGGCTCCATTTTCACCGGATACGGCACATCGCCCAGTTTTGGCGTGCGCACATAGGTCGCTTTCAGGGCTTTTTCGTCCATGTCGATGTAATCGGGCACATCGCGCTCGGGCGACTGCATCGATTCCAGCACCATGATCATCTGCTTGCTGCGCTCGCGCACTTCGATCGTGTCGCCTTCGCGCACTTTATAGCTGGCGATATTGACACGTTTGCCGTTCACCAGCACGTGGCCGTGGTTCACGAACTGACGTGCCGCAAACACCGTTGGCACCACGCACATACGGTAGATCACCGCATCCAGGCGCGATTCCAGCAGGCCGATCAGGTTCTCCGAGTTGTCGCCTTTCATGCGGCGCGCTTCTTCGTAGAGCTTCACAAACTGTTTCTCGGTGATGTTGCCATAGTAAGCTTTAAGCTTCTGTTTGGCATGCAGCTGCGTACCGTAATCCGACAGCTTTTTCTTGCCTTTGCTTGCCACGCCATGTTGGCCCGGAGCATAGTTACGGCGGTTAACAGGATCCTTCGCGCGGCCCCAGAGGGACTCGCCCAGACGGCGGGAAATTTTGTACTTAACGGCATGACGCTTTGACATGCGAACTCCTTTTGCAACTTAGTCCTATCCCCACATGAAACCGAAGTTTCGACAGCCTTTGAAGAGAGGGGGATATGCGCTCCGGCTCCAAAGGAGGTGGGAACATAGCGACGAAGCCCACGGAGTCAAGCCATTTTCCACCAAAAAGCCATAAAAAAGCCAGCTAAGCTGGCTTTTTTCAATCTCACTACCAAGAAAACTACAGCCCGGCTGCGGTTTCCATGGTGGCGGCTGGCGCGGCGGCACGCTCAGCATGGCTGCCCGCGACCCCATTCGCCTTGTCCGCCGCGATGCGCGCATCCACATCCACCTGCGACGCTGAGTTCATATAGGACTGCTGCGGCGCAAACCCGGCTGCCTGCGCGGCCATCGCCTGCCCCTCAAATTGCTGCTGAAGCGCGACACCCTTACGGTTCGACAACCAGCTGCCAGCAGCGACAGCCGCAGCGCCTACAGTCGCAATCGGGGCAAGTCGGGGGAATTTGGTGTAGAAACCAGCCGTCCCATTCAACGCCCATTTTACCGGCTTCATGGCCAAGGCAATCGGTTGCTCAACCACCCAGGCGCCCGCACGTGCCGATGCACGAAACGGCGCCGTCCATACGCTGGGGGCTTCCGCGACGATTGGGGCGACAGCGCTGCCATTCTTCCAATTCTTGGCAAAATTCGTGAAGGAGTCAAAGAACGCATTGCCCACACGTTGTGCGGCACCGATGATCTGTTGTCCTTCTCTGGCGATACCCATGGTGCTTCCCCTGTATGCTACTTATGCCCGTTGCAACTGCTGGCCATCGACCGTGCCCAGGTTCTGCAACGCATCCGCCTGAATGCGCGGCGAAGCTTGATTCATCGTCGAGCCCTGCGCCGGGAAGTTATAGCGGCTATCGTTCGCCGCCTTCGCCATGACATTCGCCTGATAGGCGCCCATCTGGATATCCATCATCTTCGCCGCGCCACGCTCCTGCGAAACGCGCTCGGAAGCCTGTTGTGCGCCCTTGCCAGCACCGAAGGCAGCAGCAATCGTTCCGCTGAAAGCCCCCGCAAGCGCACCAACACCCGCACCAAGCACCGTGCCAACCGCACCCAGGAATACCGTCATCCCGCCGGTGCTGCCACCTGCAAGACCAAGTGCCGTGACACCTGCGCCCAACCAGCCCGTACCAATCAGCAAGCCAAGCACTGCAAACCCGCCAACGCACCACAGCATCGTTTTTGCGCCGGATTTCAGCGCCCCACCAAATGCACCAGCAGCAACCGCACCGCCCGCACTCAGCGTGCTATGGTCAACTGGGTTTACATATTCGTTTTGCATAACCTAAATCCCTTATATGGGTATGAATCCAGTCTGCAGATTAACACAGCCCTTCAGCCCGGTGTGTGAAGCTTTTGTGACAATCCATTTGCCCAGCAAATGCCTAGCTTTTAGCAAGGGGAGCGGGCGCTTTGGGTGGGGTTGCCGGCGCGGCCACTGCCACCGTATCCGTCTTGAGGTTCTGGGCAAGGACCCCAATCGCCACCGCGCTTGCCGCCGCGATCACCGCCCCGCCACCAAGCATGGTGCCCCAGCCTGCGGAATCCGTGCCTTTGCTGGTTGCCGCGTCGATCATCCCGCCCATGCCGTCTTTCAGCGCGGCCAGCCCAAACCCTGCCACCGCCGTGGTTTTAAACACGCCGGGAAGGCCGTTTTCCTTCAGGTCCGCCGCCGCCTTTTGCACCAGCTTTTCGCCACCAATCGCATGCAGCACCGCCCGATATAAATCCGGCACCAGCAACGGCACGGCACTGAACGCCGCCGTCAGCCACGCGCCCGTCCACACGCTGCCTGCCGCGCCCTTGGCCAACCCGCCGAGGCTGCCGACAATGCCACTCAAAAACCCGCCGCCGCCCTTGATCGCCGTGTCCGCCGCATCCACCACCTGTCTTGGATCAACTGCCATCAGAACCCCCTGCCCGCATTGTTATGCGAATGCGCCGTGCGATCCTGCCAATACGTATCGTGACGAATATCGTTCTCGCGCTGCAGGATCTGCTCCTGCACATAGTTGCTATGCAGCTGGTTTTCGCGATGATAGGCGCGGTAATCCACCGTCCGTTTCGGCGCGTTTTTCTGGAGCCGATCACGCTCGATCAGGTCATCCGCATATTTCTCGCCGCGCCGCTGGCGGTTCACTTCCTTCATGCCGCCGCTCACCAGCCCCGTCACGCCGCCAATCACCGCACCTGCCAGGAACCCAACCGCCGCGCAGACCGCAAACGCCGCCAGCCCCGGCGGTGTCGCGATTGCCGCAATAATGCCAAGGCCCGCACCGCCCCACAAGCCGCGCCGCCCCCATGTCGCCAGCCCGTTAAGCCCATGCGAAACAGTGCCGCCAATGAATTTGCTGATATACCGCGCCGGGCGCAGCGGGTCACGCCCCGCCTTGATTTCGGAAAGCGATTTATTCGCTTCCTCGGCCGCGCTTGCGGGCGGCGGCGATGGGGGCGGTTTTGCAGATGTGACGGGTGTGGCCATAGTTTTTCCTACCCTGCACTATAGCCCAAAGCGCCCCCGCGCTTCGTGAAGCTTTTGTGACAATTCCAAGAAAAACGTGAGTGCCTAGGAGAGCCCCATCTCGGACAGCTGCTTATCGCAGCGCCGCACGACCAGCGTGCACAGCCCAACAATCATCGCCACCACCAGCGCCGGATAGCCAACCATAATCAGCGCCCCGGGCTCAGGCATTCCCGTGCTGGAGCGCAGGCACAGCATCATCAGCCAGGTCAGCAACCCAACCAGCGCATAGCCCGCAAACAGCTGAAAAAATTTGAAAATCTTGCGTTGGAACTGCAAGGTTCCAACGGTCATTTCCATGAGTGCGTTATGCATGTGGTGTCCTGTAAACGGCGAGGGATAATGCCTATCTGTAACAAATTCGTAGAAGAAATACTAGTAAACTTAACTCCTCAGCGCCTTCACCACGCCACGCCAGGTAGCGATTTCCTGCTCGCTTAAGCCCGCGCGCACCAGCGTCGTGCGAATATTGCGCCACATCACATCCTTTTTCTCCGGCACCCGCCAGAAATTCACGTCATCGAGCGATGCCTCCAGCTGGCCCAGCAAGCCAAGGAGATGGTCGCGAGTAGCAGGAGGAACCTCCGCGGCATTTTGCGTGCTGACATCCGTGGCGACACCCTGAAACCACTCATAACAGCACACCACCACCGCCTGCGCCACGTTCAGCGAGCTATATTCCGGCGCGACCGGAATCGTCACCACCGCATCAGCCAGTGCAATGTCTTCATTCTCAAGCCCGGTGCGCTCCGGCCCAAACATCACCGCGCAGCGCTGCCCGGCGGCGGCGCGTGCGCGCAGCTGCACCATCGCCTCGCGCATTTCCAGCACCGGCAGGCTCATGCTGCGCTCGCGCGCCGTTGTCGCCAGCACAAATTGGCGGTCTGCAACCGAGGCATGCGTATCTTCATAGATGGAAGCATCGTCGATAATCGGCAGCGCCTTGCCCGCCATGTCGCTCGCCTTCACATTCGGCCAACCATCACGCGGCGCCACCAGCCGCAAATCGCGCAGCCCAAAATTCGCCATGGCGCGCGCCGCCGCGCCAATATTCTCGCCCATTTGCGGGCGGATGAGGATGATGGAGGGGCTACCATTCATATTTTGTTATCTTTTTAATAAAAAATTCATCTTTGGTTGCTAACCTAGGCTCATATATGCCTGTTCTGGCCTACCTGTATCAACAATCAATGGAGAAAAAAATGACAAAAGAGCTAGATTCCAATCCTGAGCCGTCCGCAAACCGCCCGAGCCCACTTGCAGAAGCTTCTGCTAAGTCTGGCATTCCTCAAGATGTACTAGCGCAAGCGTCTTTAATTGGGCAGCCTTTACGAGGCATCCCCGCAGGCAACGATGGACAACTCGGTGAGCTTCCTACGCAGCAGATTACAAACCAAGACCTCAACAACCCAACGCTTTATGGTAAAGGCGGCGGCGGAAGAGATCGCTAGTCTAGCCTAGCTCGCCTTCGCCTTGCGCTTCATCAAGTGATACGAAATCGCATCATAAAGCGCGTTATACGACGCATCGATCACGTTGTGGCTGACCCCAATCGTCGCCCAGCTTTTGCCGGTGTCGTCGCGGCTTTCGATCATCACCCGCGTCAGCGCGGCGGTGGCTTCGGCGGGGGTGAGGATCCGCACTTTATAATCGGCCAGATGCATCGATTTCAGCGCCGGATATTTCACGATCAGCGCCTTGCGCAGCGCCGCATCCAGCGCGTTGACCGGGCCGTTGCCCTCGGCCACCGTCATTTTCAATTTGCCCATCACGGTCAGCTTCACCGTCGCTTCCGAAAGCGTCACCAGCTTGCCTTTGGCGTTCATCCGCCGCTCATCCAGCACGCGGAAACTATGCAGCTCGAAAAACGCCGGCACGCTGCCCAGCATCTGCCGCGCCATCAGCTCGAAACTCGCTTCGGCATCCTCATACGCATAACCCAGCGCCTCGCGGTCCTTCACCGCTTTCACCAGCTCGCCCACGCGCGCATCGTCACCCGGCACGTCGATGCCCATTTCGGCCAGCCGGTTGAGGATATTCGCCCGCCCGGCTTTGTCCGATACCAGAATCATCCGCGCATTGCCGACCAGCGCCGGATCCACATGCTCGTAGGATTTCGTGTCCTTATTCATCGCGCTCACATGCAGCCCGCCCTTATGCGCAAAGGCGCTTGCACCCACATACGGCGCATGGCGGTTCGGCGCGCGGTTCAGCCGCTCATCCACAAACCGCGAGAGATGGCCAATGCGCGCCAGCTGCTTGCTGCTGACGCCGGTTGTATAGCCCATTTTCAGCATCAGCGTCGGGATGATCGAAATCAAATTCGCATTGCCGCAGCGCTCGCCGATGCCGTTGATCGTGCCTTGCACCTGCCGCACCCCCGCCTCCACCGCCGCCAGTGAATTAGCCACCGCCTGCTCGGTATCGTTATGGCAATGCACACCCAGATTTGCCTTCGGCAACGCCTTCTTCACCGCGCTGACGATTTTAAATACATCGCTGGGCAACGAGCCGCCATTGGTGTCGCACAGCACCAGCCAGCGCGCACCACCGGCCACCGCCGCGCGCAGCACATCCAGCGCATAGTCGGGGTTGGCCTTATAACCATCGAAGAAATGTTCGGCATCGAACACCGCCTCGCGCTTTTTGCTGACGACATGCGCGAAGGATTCTTCGATCATTTTCAGGTTTTCTTTTTTGCTGACCTTCAGCGCCGTTTCCACCTGCCAGTCCCACGCTTTGCCCACGAGGCAAATGCTCGGCGTCTTCGCGTTCAGCAGGTCTTGCAGGCCGGGGTCATTGCTCGCCGAACGGCCGGCGCGGCGGGTCATGCCAAAGGCAGTGATGCTGGCTTTTTTGGCGGTCGGCATGGCGGCGAAAAACCCATCATCCGTCGGGTTCGCACCCGGCCAGCCGCCTTCGATGTAATCGATCCCAAACGCATCCAGCTCCGCTGCGATGGCGAGTTTATCCGCCACCGTGAAATCAATCCCGCGTGCCTGCGCCCCGTCGCGCAGCGTTGAATCATAAAGGTAAATCCGTTCGCTCATCGCGCGCTTATACTAGGATTTTCGCGCCACAGCAAGCCTAGCGATGCGGATTACGCCGGTGAAACAGGTATTTCTCCGTCACCAGATAGGTGAAGGTCACCGTCCACCCAATCAGCAGCAGGCCCAAAATCGCCTCCACCCCAATCAGCAGCTGCAACCCGCCGGTTGGGTAAATATCGCCCAGCCCCAGCGAGGAATAGGTAACGCCCGAAAAATACACATACGACAAAAAGCCATTCTCCGCATCCGCACCCTTCAGCGTGCCGAAATGCAGGAATTTATCGAGCACATAATAGATGCTGCCAAACAGCCAGACCGCCACCGTATGTGCAAAAAATGTCGCAAATACCGTCAGCAGAATTTGTGCACGCGGGCGGCCCTCAAGCCGTGGCAGGTTCACCCACACATGGGCCAGCACCTCATAAAAGATCGCCACGCAGATCAGGATCAGCACGATCCCGATACCCGACGCGATGAGGAACGAAACCATCCGCCGCCCCTTACGCCCGCCGCCAGCTGGTGCCCTGCGCGCCATCCTCAAGCAGGATCCCACGCTCTTTCAGCGTCGCACGAATCGCATCGGCCGCCGCGAAATCACGCGCTTTTTTTGCCGCATCGCGCGCCGCAATCTGCACCTCGATCCACAGCGTGTCGTCGCCCTCGCCCTGGAACCAGCTCTCAGCCGTTTGCAGGCCAAACCCAAGGAAATGCGCGCTCGCTACCAGCGCATCGCCTTCCAGCGTCTGCAGCACCGCCAGCGCCTTCGGCGTATTGAGATTGTCGCGCAGCGCGTCCAGCACTTCGGCATTGATCGCCGCCGCACCCGCCGCCACCGGCAACTGGCGATACAACCGATCCAGCACCTTGCGCGAATCGGCCAGCAGTTTATCGCCCCAATCGAGCGGCTCGTTATAGCGCGTGCTGAGCAGCGCGAAGCGGATCACCTCGCCCTTCACCCCGCGCGCCAACAGGTCATGCACGGTGATAAAATTGCCCAGTGATTTACTCATCTTCTCGCCATGCACGGTGAGAAACCCATTATGCACCCACAGCTTCGCATACTGGCTGCCCGTGTGGCCGCAGGTGGATTGCGCAATTTCATTTTCATGGTGCGGGAACATCAAATCCGCGCCGCCACCATGAATGTCAAAATCCGCACCCAGATGCGTATGCGACATCGCCGAACATTCGATATGCCAGCCCGGCCGGCCCACACCCCAGGGCGAATCGAACTTGCTACTCGCATCGTCCTTTTCGCTCGCCGGTTTCCACAACACAAAATCACCCGGATATTCCTTATACGGCGCCACTTCCACCCGCGCACCGGCGATCATATCCTTCACCGTGCGGCGGCTGAGGCAACCGTAATTGGGGTCCTTCTGCACCCGAAACAGCACATGCCCTTGCGCCGCATACGCAAAACCACCCGCGATCAACCGCTCAATAAGCGCGATCATCTGTGCAATATGCTCGGTTGCTTTGGGCTCCACTGTCGGCGGCAGGCAGTTCAGCGCCCCCATGTCATGATGGAACTGGCCAATCACCTCCTGCGTCAGCGCCTGAATGGTGATGCCACGCTCCACCGCCGCTACGTTGATTTTATCGTCCACATCCGTGATATTGCGCACATACGTCACCTTCGGGTAATCGCGTGCCAGCAAGCGGTAGAGCACATCATACACCACCACCGAGCGCGCATTGCCGATATGCGGCCGCGCATACACGGTCGGCCCGCAGACATACATTTTCACATGCGCCGGATCGATGGGCGAAAAATCCTCGATCTGCCGCGACAGGGTATTGGAAAGACGTGTTTTCATGATGCCCTTATAGAGGAGTTGAAACTGTCATCAAACTGTCATTTGAAGCAGCCCACACATTCCTCTAGCATTATTAACAATCATTAAGGAATGCCGACATGACAGAGAATCCCATCCGCGCCATCCGTGCCGCCCATGAAGCGCGGCTCGCAGCGAATAAGGCCGCGCGCGAGGGTGATGGCCGGGAAGGCCCGCAATACCAGGCGTTGAAAAAACATTTCCCCCATATCCGCCATGATCCAGCATTCCTGAAAGCGCTGCTACCGCTGCTGACCGACATCGAAAACGAAAATCCGATGTGGAAATGCAGGACAACATGGGAAGCAGGCTACACCAAAGACGAAGCCAACGCTAATGCCGCCGCAGCACAGCTGGCAGAACGCCTGCACGCCTATACCACCTTGCATAAAGAGACGGTGCCTGCGGACTACAACGCCGCACTGGCACTGCTGTCCAGCCACCTGAAGATGGCGAAAAAAGCCAACGCCGACTACAAGGGGCTTGCTGTAAACGTCCTAAAGAGACCATCCGAGTGGCAGAAGGATCCGGATTGCTGGACAAAATGCGTCACGGCACTCCGGGAAAAAGAGGCATCCTCCCTCACACCGGGCTAAGGCTAGACCACCTCGCCGCGCAAGCGCTTCTCCGCCCGGTCACGCCCTAAAAGCGCGAACACCGTTTTCATTTCCGGCCCATGCTCGCGGCCCGTCAGCGCCAGGCGCAGCGGCATGAACAGCTCCTTGCCTTTGCGGCCGGTTTTCTCTTTCACTGCATTCACCAGCGCATCCCAGCTGCTTTCATTCCACTCGCCCGATGGCAACAAGCTCGCCGCTTCGGCGGTGAATGCTGCATCCCCAATCACCGGTGCGATGGGCTGGTGCAGCACTTCCCACCAATCTTTCGCATCGTCGATGGTGGTCAGATTCGCCTTGATCGCTTCCCAGAACGTGGCATCGATGCTTCCCATACCGCGCACGGCCAACTGCGGCTGCACATCCGCAAACGGCAATTGGTGCAGCAATTTCTGGTTCAGCCGCTCCAGCTCGTTCGGGTCATAATTCGCCATCGCGCGGCCCAACTTGCCAATCGCAAATGCTGCAACCAGCGCCTCCATCGATTCCGCCAGATCAATCGCATCCGACGTGCCGATTTTCGCGAGATAACTCGCCAGCACCACCGGAAAAATCCCGCCTTCGCGCAGCGAGCGAATATCCCCGCCGCCGACGCGTTTGCTGATTTTGCCTTCCTTCATTTTGAGCAGCGCCATATGGCCAAACACCGGCACCGCGTGGCCGAGCGCCTCCATGATCTGCACCTGCGTCGCGGTGTTGCTCACATGGTCCTCGCCGCGGATGATATGGGTGATGCCCATCTCCCCGTCATCGACCGAGGTGGCGAAGGTGAACAGCACCACCCCGTCCTCACGGAACAGCACCGGGTCGCCCAGCTTGCCGCCATCAAATTCCACGCGGCCGCGGATCATGTCGTCCCACACAATCGGCGCCGCGTTCATTTTAAAGCGCCAGTGCGGGCGGCGGCCTTCGGCCTCGTATTGCGCGCGTTTTTCTGCCGTCTCGTTCAGCGCACCGCGATCGTAAATCGGCGGCAGCCCACGCCCAATCAGCATCTTGCGTTTGATGTCGAGCTCTTCCGCCGTTTCATAGCACGGGTAAAGCCGCCCATCCGCAATCAGCTTTTCGCGGCCGAGCGCATAGCGGTCGAACCGCTCGGATTGCTTGGTCAGCACATCCCACGGCAGGCCCAGCCATTGCAGGTCTTCCTTCAACCCGTCCTCATACTGCGCCTCGCTGCGCGCGCGATCCGTATCATCCACCCGCAGCATAAACTGGCCGCCCATGGCTTTGGCGAACAGGTAATTCACCAGCGCCGTGCGCACATTCCCCACATGCAGCCAGCCAGTTGGGCTGGGCGCGAAACGAACTAAAACAGGTTGGGTCATGGCATTTCCTTCAGTTGAAGCGCGTGTTTAGGGGATTTGCGCGCCAAGTTCAACATATAGTGATTCACTTGAAAATTCTCAAACTATCTACCCACTCCGTCATCCTGCGGCTCGACCGTAGGATCTCAGGCCACGCATTCAGGTTGGGTATGCTGCCTGAGATCCTACGCTCAAGGCGTAGGATGACGGCGGAGAACCGGCATCACGCAAACTTCCACGCATTCGTAATCGGCCAGCGGCGATCCCGCCCAAACGCCATCGGCGTGATTTTTACCCCCGGTGCGCTTTGGCGGCGCTTATATTCTGCTGCGGCCACCATGCGCGCCACCCGGGCAACCGCCACGGGGTCCATGCCCTCGCCCACCAGTTCGGCAACGGATTTCTGCCGCTCGACCAGCCCGCGCAGCATCGCATCCAGCTCCGCATAGGGCGGCAGCGAATCATCATCCCGCTGGTTGGGGCGCAGCTCGGCGGTCGGCGGCTTCGTAATCATCCGCTGCGGAATGACTTCTCCCGCCGCACCAAGAAATCCTAGCTCCACCAATGCCTCCACACGCAGTGTGGTGCGCCATTGGGCGAGTTTGAACACGGTGGTTTTATACACGTCCTTCAGCACCGAAAACCCGCCGCACATATCGCCATACAGCGTCGCATAGCCGACCGACATTTCGGATTTATTGCCCGTCGTCAGCACCATGGCGCCGAATTTATTACTCAGCGCCATCAACAGCAAGCCGCGCATCCGCGCCTGAATATTTTCCTCGGTGGTGTCCGCATGCCGCCCCTCAAACAGCGGCGCCAGCGTCTGCCGCGCAGTGTCAATCAGCGGCGTAATCGGCATCGTATCCATGCGCAAGCCCAGCGCTGTCGCCAGCTGCTCAGCATCCTCCAAACTATCCAGCGAGGTGAACGGCGAGGACAGGCGAATCGCATGCACCTTGTCCGCCCCCAGCGCATCCGCCGCAATCGCCGCACTCACGCCCGAATCGATCCCGCCCGAGAGGCCAAGCACAACGCCGGGGAATTTATTCTTCTGCACATAATCGCGCAACCCCAGCACCAACGCGCGGTAAATCGTTTCCTCGTCCGAGCGCACTTCCACCATCGGCGCTGCCACACATTCCCAGCCCTGCGCCCGCTTCTCCCAGCGGGTCACCCCGAGCGATTCCGCAAACGCCGGAAGCCGCGCCACATCGCCACCGCTGGGCCCGCGCGCGTAGGAGCGGCCATCGAACACCAGCTCATCCTGCCCACCAACAAGGTTCAAATACACCACCGGCAGCCCGGTTGCATGCGCCGCCGCATCCACCACTTTTTTGCGCTGGTTGGCCTTGCCGATATGGTAGGGCGAGGCATTCTGCACCAGCAGCATTTCCGCGCCTTGGGCTGCCAACATGGTGGCAAGCGCCACATCCCACACCTCTTCGCAAATGAGTATGCCAAGGGTGATGCCGCGCCAATGCAGCACGGTGGGCGCGGCGCCGATATCGAACACGCGTTTCTCATCGAACACGCCGTAATTGGGCAGATCATGCTTGGCGCGCACCAGCGTCAGCGCGCCTTTGGCGGCAAGCAGGCTGGCGTTATAGGTCTGCGTGCCTTCATACCAGACACTGCCAAAAATCAGGTCGCACGGCAGGTCTGCCGTCGCTGCCGCCAGTTCCTGCGCCGCCGCCATCGCCATCTCGCGGAAGGCCGGAATCAGCACCAGGTCCTCTGGCGGATAGCCGGTCAGCGCCATTTCCGGGTACAGCACCAGATCCGCCCCCTGCGCCGCCGCATCGCGCGCAATAGCCACCATACGCGCCGCATTGCCCGCAAGGTCGCCGACCGTCGGGTTCATCTGGGCAAGGGCAAGGGTGAAAGCGGTTGTCATGTAATCTTCATACTTCATCTATCAGGTTTTGCTAGAACTTAGCGTTCATGATGAGGAGATTTCATATGGGTTCGCGTAAACGTCACTTGCCGGGGGAGAAAAAAGCTCCACAACCGATTGCCAAGCCTGCCAGCGCGCAATCCATCCTCGCGCAAGGCCCCATGGGCACCAAGCAAATGCTGGAGCAGATCACGGGAATCAAGTGGCAGTCGGTTGGCAGAGAAGAATATGAATCGATAGGGTTTTCCACCGTGGACGAAGCGCGCGCGTTTAAATACAAATACTTCCCAGATACCCAGACGGGCGCCGAAGCTATACTGGAGGAGGGTTGGTCAGAGACGACTATTCTGCTGGCACCTGTTTACATAATGCAATGGAAGCTGGCAGAATTTGAAAACGAGCACGCCCGCGTCCCCGGCTTACTGGAACTCCTTGCCCAGCAAAAAGCGTTGCAAGAACAAGCCGCTAAAGCGCCTTTTCAAGCTCGGGCAAGATAGTGAACAAATCGCCTACCAGCCCATAATCCGCGATTTCGAAAATCGGGGCGTTTTCGTCTTTGTTGATGGCGACGATGACCTTGCTCTCCTTCATCCCGGCGAGATGCTGGATGGCACCCGAAATCCCCACCGCGATGTAAAGCTCCGGCGCCACCACCTTGCCGGTCTGGCCCACCTGCCAGTCGCTGGGCACATAGCCCGCATCCACTGCGGCACGACTCGCGCCAAGTGCCGCATTCAATTTATCGGCAATGCCGTTAAGCATGGCAAAATTCTCCTTGCTGCCAAGCCCGCGACCGCCGGAAATCACCACCCGCGCCGCGGTTAATTCCGGCCGCTCGGATTTGGATTCCGTAACCGAGATAAAGCGCGACAGGGTTTGCACCGGCACCGCAGGCACATCCACCACCTGTGCCGCGCCACCCGTTTCGGCAACCTTGTCGAACGCCGTCGCCCGCACGGTGATGATCTTAATCGCATCGGTCGATTGCACCGTCTCCAGCGCATTGCCCGCATAGATCGGGCGCACGAAGGTGTCGGCACTCACCACCGCCGTAATCTCGGAAATTTGCTGCATATCGAGCAGCGCCGCCACCCGCGGCATCACATCCTTGCCGATGCTGGTCGCGGCCGCCAGCACATGGCTGTAGCCCGCCGCCACCTCAGCGATAAATGGCGCCAAATTTTCTGCCAGCGGATGCGCATACAGCACATCATCCTCAACCAGTATTTGTGCAATCCCATCCAGTTTTGCTGCAGCTTCAATTACGCCTGCAATATTGTGGCCTGCGAGCAGCACATGCACCTCGCCACCGATCTTTTTTGCTGCACCAATGGCTGCACGCGTTGCCGGACTAATTGTGCTGCCGTCATGTTCTGCGAATACGAGAATGGTCATGCTAGATTACCTTCGCAATGTTGCGCAATGTGTCGACCAGCTCGGCGACATCCTTCACCTTGCCGCCGCCCTTGCGTTTGGGCGGTTCCGCCA
Source organism: Pseudomonadota bacterium (assembly GCA_040384265.1). Classification (GTDB taxonomy): domain Bacteria; phylum Pseudomonadota; class Alphaproteobacteria; order Rickettsiales; family UBA3002; genus QFOX01. The sequence goes on from JAZKJM010000002.1 coordinate 142,443, forward strand.
CGGTCACAATCGTCGTGCGGGTCGTCACTTCCACCCCAAGCTCGGCCGGGGTGAGCGTCGCCAACGGCTTCGCGCGCGCTTTCATAATGTCGGGCAATTTCGCGTAGCGCGGCTCATTCAGCCGCAAATCGGTGGTGATGACCGCGGGCAGCGTCACCGCAATCGTCATCAACCCGCCATCCACCTCACGGGTGACAATGGCTTCACTCCCTGCAATCTCCACCTTCGAGGCAAAGGTCGCCTGCGGCCAGCCCAGCAGTGCCGCCAGCATTTGCCCGGTTTGGTTGGCGTCGTCATCAATCGCCTGTTTGCCGGCGATGACGAGCCCGATTTGCTCCTTGAGCACAATTTCCTTGAGCAGTTTGGCTGCCACCAGCGGCTCAATGCGACTATCCACACTCACCGCAATCGCCCTGTCCGCGCCCACTGCAAGCGCCGTGCGCAGTGTTTCCTCCACCGCTTTGGTGCCGATGGACACCACCACCACTTCCGTCGCGATGCCTTTTTCCTTGAGGCGGATCGCCTCTTCCACCGCGATTTCATCGAACGGGTTCATGCTCATTTTGACATTGGCCAACTCGACCCCGGAGCCATCCGCCTTGACGCGAATCTTGACGTTATAATCAACCACCCGTTTGACCGGCACCAATATGCGCATGCACTGCTCCTTTGCTAGAATCACTGTGCGTGTTTTTTCACCCGAACGCAAGCGCGCGGCATGCAGTGCACCATATGCGCATGTCACCCCGTCGCATGACGGGGCCATCTTCAACGCCACCCAAAAACAGGTGGACCCCGTCATGCGACGGGGTGACAATGGCAAGAACCGATACGAATAAAAACGCTGCGAAGATTACTTCTTCAGCACCAGCAAAAGCACCAGCATGGCAATCGCCCCCGCTTGCAGGGCGACGCGGGCGACCATCAGCTTATTGCCATATTTGCGGTTGGCTTCGCCACCCCTGGCCATCAGCGCAATGCCTGCGATAAGCACCGCCGCTGTCGCCAGCATCAGCCCGATTAGCACGATGCTGCCAACGCCACTCATCCGGCAAGCGTTCCGCTGCGCAATTGGCGCAACACATAGGTGCGGCTGCAATACGGGCAGGTCACCGAATCGCCCTGGTCATGATCGGTATGCAGGTAAACGCGTGGATGGCCCAGCGCCCCACCGCCGCCATCGCAGGCGATTTCCGTGGTCGAGATTTCGATGGTTTCAAACATAAGCGCGCCTAATTTGCGAAAACGAATTGCGGACCCGCTTTGGGTACTGCCCCTGCCCTACTATTGTCAAGGCTCACCCGCCGGACGGAATCCCCCGCCAGCTTCGGCGCGGTATCGCTTGCCATCACCGCCGGTGCGGCATCCGCCACCGCGACCACCGGTGCCGCCGGGGCCGGGCGAACCACGACCACCTCGCTAGAACTACGCGCCGCATCATGCACCTCAATCACCCGCGATTTGCGCGGTTCCGCCATCACCCGTGCAGGGGCCACCACACGGGTCATCGGCGCGGCTGCGGGCGCAGTTGGCGCATTTCCAGCCAGTGCCATGGTTGCCGCCTCGCCGCCTTTGCTGGCCCGCGCCGAGGCCACTTTGGCGACAATACGGTTCCAGCTGCGTTCAATATCGCTCAGGTAGCGCGCCCCATGCACCGGCGTGCGTGAATGATACGCCGCCGTGGCCTTGATCCAGTCCCCCAGCGTCGCATAATTATCATGCAGAAATTTAGCCGCATAGGCCACGTTGGTCGATGGGTCAAACGCCTGATTCAAGTCAGCAAATGCCTTGGGGTGGTGCTTCAGGTTCACCTGCATACACCCCACATCGATGCTGCGATAGCCCTTGGCGATGAGGCTCTGCGTCTGCGCAATCGCCTCGGCCTTGCTGTTGAACACATAACCCTTGCCCTCGACATTGATCGTCCACGGCCAGGGCACATTCATGCCCAGCGCCTTGTGCCAACGACCGGATTCCGTGGTGGCAATGGCGGCAAGCAAATGGGTCGGGATGCCGTTTTTCTGCTCCTCGACCGGGAAATACTGGGTGCATTGGCGCGCGCCCTCAATCAGCGGGTCGGCCTGCGCGTGCGCCGGGGTCGGCGCCAGCGCCATGCCCAGAAGCATGGTCGCCACGGCCGCGACGGGGAAGCGGGTGAAGGTCTGCGCCTTTTTTGTCATCGTCACCAATTCTAGCAAGAGCCATGCCGGGATACAAAAGAAATCCGTATGACAAATCACGGCTTTTCCATATAATGGGGGATAAACCATTAAGGTGCTATATTCCATGGAAACACCCGCCCCCTCGCGCCGCCGCAGCGCCGGTTTCACGCTGGTCGAGCTCTCCATCGTCCTTGCCATTATCGGGCTGCTGGTTGGTGGCATTGCCGCCCTGCGCGGCTACACCCGCAGCGCCGGTATCACCACCATGATGAATGAAAGCAAATACTTCATCGACGCCTTCAACCAGTTCCAGACGCGCTACAGCTCCCCCCCCGGCGACTACAAGAATGCAAGCGTCGCATGGACAGGCGCCGGCAACGGCGATGGAAACGGGTTGATCCGCGCCGGCTCCGCCCCCCTGACGGCCGAACTTTATTATGTCTTCCAACACCTTGCCAAAGCAGGCTTCATCCCCGGCACCTATACCGGGGCGGCCAACAGCAACGGTGGGGCCAGCATCGGCACCAACGTCCCGGGCTCCGCCATGGGCGCCGTGGCCTTCATGTTCGACCACCCCGACGCCACCGACGGCAATGTCAGCGGCGATGCGCTCTATTTCGACGGGTTCTACGGCAACGTCCTGCGCGTCGCCGGGCTCGACGACAACTCCGCCGTCACCCCCGCCAAAGCGTTCCTGACCACCAAACAAGCCTACCAGCTGGACGATAAATACGACGACGGCCAGCCCGGCACCGGCAACATCACCACCCCCATCAGCACCGCACTCAGCGGCTGCGCCACCTCAGCCGCCACCACCGCACTCTACACCCAGTCCAACTCCGAACTCAAAGTCTGCTATTTCCTGATTCGCCTCCAATAGCGGCGCTTTTTCGCGTGTTTCTTGCCATTTTTTCTGCTAGGATGAAGGCAGGATACGGATGGAGGAACGATGGCTCGCGCAACGCCCGACATGGAACTGATGCTACGCAACTACCGGCTGACGACCGCCGAAATCCTCTACCACTTCCCCGATCACCCCGTGCTGCTGCAAAGCTTCGTCTGGCAGGAGCTCGACCTCGCCCCGAAATTCCCCGGCCTGAAAAAATTCCTCGCCTTCTGGGACCGTGAGCTGGATGGCAAAATCCATTCCGTCAAAGTCATGCACGCCGAAATTATCACCCCGCAGGAATTCCGCTTCCGCAACGCGCCGATCGTAGTGCACTGAGCCCCTCCGCCGTCATCCTGCGGCTCGACCGCAGGATCTCAGGCAACGGATTCAGGCCTCGGTATGCTGCCTGAGATCCTACGCTCACGGCGTAGGATGACGGAGTGCACTGGAAATCCGGAGGTAAACAGACCTCCACTCTTCAGTCGCCAGCCGCCCGCGAATCATGTAGGCATAGCACATGACCGCTGACCTGCACCTACCTACCCCCCCCATCCTCAACCTCATGCTCGGCAAAAAGCGGGGCGGGCTGGAACAAGCGGCGCTCGATTACGCCGAGGCCCTCGCCCATGCGGGCATCCGCGCCCTCACCGTCATTTCGCCCGGTGCCTGGGTCGAAGCGCCACTGGTCGCCGCCCGCGTCACCCATGAATCCCTGCCCAACCATGCCCGCTGGGATATGCTCGCCGTCTGGCGCTTGCGGCGGCTAGCTAAGCGCACCGGCGCCCGCGCCATCATCTGCCATGGCAACCGCGCCCTCACCCTTGCGCTGATCGCGCTTAAGGGCCGCATTCCCGTCATCGCCGTCACCCATAATTATGCCACCCGCCGCTGCGCGCGGGCGGATGCGTGTTTTGCCATCACCACCCATCTGGCCGAGCATCTGCGCGCGGCAGGCGTCACCGCCATCACCGCCATGCCCAACATGGTGCGCCCGCACACGCCCGCGCCGCGCCCACCCTTCCGCCACCCGCCAGTGATCGGCAGCATGGGCCGCTTCGTGATGAAAAAAGGCTTCGACACCTATCTGCACGCCCTTGCCATCGTCAAAGCGCAGGGCGTCGCGTTTCGCGCCATCCTGGGCGGCGAAGGCGAGCGCGCCGATGCGCTCAGCGCCTATATCGAGCATTACAGCCTCGAATCCCATGTCGAACTGCGCGGCTGGGTCAAAGATAAAAACGCCTTCTTCGAGGAGATCGACCTGTTCGTCCTGCCCTCGCTGCACGAGCCGTTCGGCATCGTCCTGCTCGAAGCGATGACGCACGGTGTCCCCGTCATCACCAGCGACGCCGAGGGCCCGCGCGAAATCGTCCGCCACGGGGTCGATGCCATCGTCACCCCGCGCGGCGATGCGCAGGCGCTGGCCGAAGCCATCATCACAATGTTGGACGATGAGGCCCAGGCCCGTGCCCTCGCCGAGGCTGCCCAGCAGCATGTCGCGCAACATTATAGCCTTGCCGCCATGGCCACCCGTTTACAAACCGCACTGGCGCCCTATATCACTCCCCATGAGTGACCCGTTCGACAGCAGCCGCGCCATCCTTACCCTCACCGGGCCGGATGCCGCGCATCTGCTCCAAGGCATCCTGACGCAGGACATCACCAAACTGAACGATGATAAAATCCAATTCGCCGCCCTATTGTCTCCGCAAGGAAAAATCCTCCACGACATGTTCGTCATCACCGGGGATAACCAGATCCTGCTCGACACCCCCGCTATGTATAAAGACATCCTCCTCAAGCGCCTCGCCATGTATAAACTGCGCGCGCAGGTGACGATTGCGGATGCCAGCGACCATCTCCATGTCCACTACGGCGCCGCGGATGGGCTCGCCGACCCGCGCCACCCCGACCTGCCCACCCGCAGCTACGAGCCTGCAGCAGTCACCCCCCTCACCCCTGCCGATTATCGCGCCCGCAGCCTCGCCCTTGGCATCCCCGACAGCGCCCATGATTTTGCGCCCGATGAGGTCGTCGCTCTCGATGCCGGATACGACTTGCTCCACGCCATCAGCTTCACCAAAGGCTGCTATGTCGGCCAGGAAGTAACCGCCCGCATGCATTATAAAAACATCGCGCGCCGCGGCTTTTTCATCCTCGAATCCGACCTGCTCCCCCCCCGCCTCGCGCTGCTGAAATTTGAAGACGTCGAAGCCAAGAACGGTGCGGTGACGGTGGATAATCACCCCTACCACGCCCATCTTCCGGCATGGCTGAAACCAAAATTCGACCAATTCCAAAGCGCTTCCAAGAAGCAATAAAATTATTCGCAGCCGTGGGCAGTATTGTATTTGGCAGCCCACCACCTACATGGTAGTTTGAATCTAATAAAAAAAGGACGAGCGACGCGCCATGAAACTTTTTCGGAAGGCCAAAACCATGCTTGCACCCGACACGTCCGACGCTATCACCCTCGCCAAAACCGCCATTCAGCCCCCCAACATTATCGATGCCACCATCCAGCGCGGCTACCTCGCCGGGCAGCTGCTCGTCGCCACCCCGCTGGTCGATTCGGGCTGCTTCCAGAAATCGGTGATCTACATCTTCTCGCATTCGAGCGAAGGGGCGATGGGGCTCATCATCAACCAGCCGCTGGAGCTGATCAACTACAGCTCACTGATCGAAGGCATGAGCCTGCCGCACGATAGCCCCGCGCGCGAAGTCCCCGTCCATTTCGGCGGCCCGGTCGAGCGCACACGCGGCTTCGTGCTGCATTCGACGGATTATTACCGCGACTTCTCCCTCGCCCGCTTTGGCGATATGGCCGTCACCGCCAGCAGCGCCATCCTTGGCGATATTGTCGCCGGCAAAGGCCCCAAACATGCCGCCCTCATCGTCGGCCATGCCGGCTGGAGCGCCGGCCAGCTCGAAGCCGAGATCGAAGCCAACAGCTGGATCAGCGTCCCCGCTACCATCGACCTCACCTTCACTACCGAGAACGAGTTGAAATGGGCCACCGCCAGCAAATCGCTCGGCATCGACATGGCCTTCTTCAGCACCGTCGTCGGGCATGCGTAGGCTGCGCCTAAGCCGATGATACCTGTTCCCTGCTCGGGCTACTGCCCTCCCAATAGAACGCCGCTTCGCGGGCTGATGGCTCGCGCGGTCTGCTGAGTGTACCGGGTAGAGTCTGCGCCACCCTGCTACCCGCCCCTGAATAAGATGTATTCTGCCTTGATTTACCCGCCCTCAGCCGCTAGAACCGTCCCACTTTTAAGGGGCATTATCGATGGCACTCGCATTCCAGGATATCATCCTCACGCTGCAGAATTTCTGGGCGCGGCAGGGCTGCGTCATTTTGCAGCCCTACGACATGGAAGTCGGCGCCGGAACCTTCCACCCCGCCACCACCTTGCGCACACTTGGGCCGCGCCCGTGGAACTGCGCCTTCGTACAGCCCAGCCGCCGCCCGAAAGATGGCCGCTACGGCGAGAACCCTAACCGCCTGCAGCATTACTACCAGTTCCAGGTCATCCTCAAACCCTCGCCGGACAATCTCCAGCAGCTCTATCTCGACTCACTTCGTGAGCTTGGCGTTGATCCCATGATGCACGACATCCGTTTCGTCGAAGACGACTGGGAATCCCCCACCCTCGGCGCCTGGGGCCTCGGCTGGGAAGTCTGGTGCGATGGCATGGAAGTCACCCAATTCACCTATTTCCAGCAGGTCGGCGGCATCGAGTGCAGCCCCATCAGCGGCGAGCTGACCTACGGGCTGGAGCGCCTCGCCATGTATATCCAGGGCGTTGAAAACGTCTACGACCTGAAATGGAACGACGCCAAAAACGGCCAGCCGCAATTCACCTACGGCGATGTGTTCAAGCAAAACGAAGTGGAGTTCAGCGCCTACAACCTTGAGGCCGCCGACACCGCCCAGCTGTTCGAGCAATTCGCCCAGGCCGAGAAAGAATGCAACGCCCTGCTCAGCTTCACGCGCGATGGCGTGCCCGCCCCGCTGCCGCTGCCCGCCTACGACCAATGCATCAAAGCCTCCCACCGCTTTAACCTGCTCGATGCACGCGGCGTCATTGGCGTGACCGAGCGCGCGTCCTATATAGGACGTGTCCGCGCACTGGCCAAAGCCTGCTGCGAAGCATGGGTCAAAACACAAGGAGAAGTCGCATGATATTGCGCGCGCTTGCTTCCCTGACACTGATGGCGCTGACCGCCTGCGACAGCGATGTGCATTACGTCGCCGCAGCCCCCACCGGTGAAGTGACCGTTTCACCCCTCGATAACGACATGGAGTCGGGCCAATGATCCTCACGCTGATGAAAGGCAAGATCCACCGCGCCGTCTGCACGGGCGCCGATCTGAACTATAACGGCTCCATCACTGTGGACCCGAACCTGCTGGAAGCAGCAGGCATCCTGCCGCATGAGCAGGTGGATGTGCTCGACATCACCAACGGCGCGCGCCTGACGACCTATGCGATCCCGTCCAAAAAACGCGGCGGTGGCGAGATCACCATCAACGGTGCCGCCGCCCATCTCATCAAAAAAGGCGACCTGCTCATTATCTGCGCCTACGCGATGATGAAGGAAAAAGAAGCCAAAAAACACCAGCCCACCGTGATTTTAGTCGATGCGAAAAACCGCGTCGCCAAAACCGCCCGCGTTTCGCGGCCCGGCCGCCATGTGCAGCCCAAGCCCGTCGCACGCAGCACAAGGAAGAAATAATGGCGACGTTCCTGCTCGAACTGTTTTCGGAAGAAATCCCCTCGCGCATGCAGCGCGGCGCAGCGGAGCAATTGCAGCGCCTGATCGCCAGCGGGTTTGAGAAAAACATGCTGCAGCCCACGGCCACCAAAACCTTCGTCAGCCCGCGCCATCTGGCCATCCAGTGCGAGGGCCTGCCCCTCATCCAGCCCGACACACGCGAAGAAAAACGCGGCCCCAAACTGGGCGCGCCTGCACAGGCGCTCAGCGGCTTCCTCACCGCCAGCGGCCTCACCCTCGAGCAGTGCGAGCAGCGCGACGGCTATTATTACGCCACCATCGAACGCAAAGGCCGCCCCGTTGCGCAGGTCGTCCGCGAGGTTGTCGAAGCCGCGCTTGCCGCTTTTAGCTGGCCCAAATCCATGCGCTGGGGCAGCCGCCCGCTCGTTTGGGTACGGCCACTGCACCGCATCGCCTGCCTGCTGGATGAAGCTGTCATCCCCGTCCAGTTCGCCCATCTCACCGGCAGCAACATCACGCAGGGCCACCGTTTCCTCAGCCCGGCGGAGATCACCATCCCCCACGCCGCGCAGTATGAATCGCTGCTCGCCAGCGCCCACGTGATCGTTGACTACACCGCCCGCCGCGCAAAAATTGCTGCAGCAATTGCTGCACTCGCCAGCGCAGCAAAACTGAGCGTCGTCACCGATGAAGCCCTGCTCGATGAAGTGACCGGCCTGGTCGAATGGCCCGTGCCGCTGCTGGGCATGTTCGATGCCGCCTTCCTCACCCTGCCGCCCGAGGTGCTGATCTCGGAAATGAAAGTCCACCAGCGCTATTTCGCACTGAACGATGCCAGCGGCGCCCTCACCAACCAGTTCATCGCCGTCGCCAACATGGTCACGGCGGATGGCGGCAAAGCCGTCATCGCCGGCAATGCCCGCGTGCTGCGCGCCCGCCTCAGCGACGGCGCCTTCTACTGGGAGCAGGACCGCAAAAAGTCGCTGCGTGATTGGGCGGACGGGCTGAAGGATGTCGTGTTCCACGCCAAAGTCGGCATGATGGATGAGAAAGTCGCGCGCATCGAAACCCTTGCCCTCACGCTCGCCAAAGCCGTCGGCTTCACCGATACTGCCAGCGTCACCCGCGCCGCACAGCTCTGCAAGGCCGACCTCACCTCCGGCATGGTCGGCGAATTCCCGGATCTCCAGGGCATCATGGGCCGCTACTACGCCACCGCCCAGGGCGAATCCGCCGCCGTCGCCGACGCCATCCGCGACCATTACAAACCCGTCGGCGCGAACGACTCCGTGCCCGAGTCCCCACTCGCCGCCATCATCGCCATTGCCGATAAGCTCGATGCTATCATCAGCCTTTTTGCTGCAGGTGAAAAACCGACCGGCAGCAAAGACCCGTTGGCGTTGCGCCGCGCGGCGCTTGGCGTGTTGCGCATTCTCAACCACCATCAATGGTCGCTCGATATTGCTTCCCTCGACAGCCGCGTCACCGCGGATGTCAGCGAGTTCTTCCGCGACCGCCTGCAGAATTTGCTGCGCGAAGAAGGACTCCGCGCCGATGTAGTGGATGCTTACCTGAGCACCGCCGAGCATGGCTTCAACCCCCTCGCCATCGCCACCCGCGCCCGCACCCTCGCCGAGTGGCTCGCCACCAGCGCCGGCAAAGAATCACTCGCCGCCATCAAGCGCGCCAGCAACATCCTCGCCGCGGAAGAGAAAAAAGCAAAAAAATCCTTCGATCCCAGCACTGCTGCATCCCTCCCTAAACCTGCAGACCAAAAACTCATTGCCGCATTGCAACAGCCAATCACTACACCGAAGGGCCTCGAATCCCTCACCGCCCCCATCAACCAGTTCTTCACCGATATTCTCGTGACCGAACCCGACTTCCGCAACGCACGCCTTGGCCTTCTCGCCCAGGTCCGCGCCACCGCCGCCACCATCGCCGACTTCTCCAAAATCGAAGGATAGCCCCATGAAAACCGCCGCCGCAAAAAAAACCGCCGCCGCCGACAAACTCGTTTACACGTTCGGTGATGGCCATGCCGAAGGCTCCGTCGCCATGAAAAACCAGCTCGGCGGCAAGGGCGCCAACCTCGCCGATATGTGCGCGCTTGGCCTGCCCGTCCCCCCCGGCTTCACCCTGACGACGGATGTCTGCGTCGCCTATTATGCGGCGCAAAAAAACTTCCCCGAAACCCTCGCCGAGCAGGTCGAAGCCGGTGTGCGCACCATCGAGCAGGAAGTCGGCCGCGCCTTTGGCGACGCAAAAAACCCGCTGCTGGTTTCCGTGCGCTCCGGCGCCCGCGCCTCCATGCCCGGCATGATGGACACCATCCTCAATCTCGGCCTCAACGATGAAACCGTCGAAGGCCTCGCCCTCAAAACCGGCAACGCGCGCTTCGCCTATGATTCCTACCGCCGCTTCATCCAGATGTATGCCGATGTCGTCCTCGGCGTCGATCACGACGTGTTCGAAGACCTGCTCGACCTGATGAAAAACGAGCGCGATTTCTCGCAAGACACCGACCTCACCGCGGATGATCTGAAAGAACTGGTCGCGCAATATAAAGAGCGCGTCGCCGCCACCCTCAAGCGCCCCTTCCCGCAGGATGTGAACGAGCAGCTCTGGGGCGCCATCCGCGCCGTGATGGATAGCTGGATGAACCCGCGCGCCTGCACCTACCGCGCGCTGCACGACATCCCCGCCGATTGGGGCACCGCCGTCAACATCCAGTCGATGGTGTTTGGCAATATGGGCGATGATTGCGCCACTGGCGTCGCCTTCACCCGCAACCCCAGCACCGGCGAAAAACTGTTTTACGGCGAATTCCTCGTCAACGCGCAGGGCGAAGATGTCGTCGCCGGCATCCGCACCCCGCAGCCGCTCACCGTGCAAGGCAAAGCCGAAGGCGGCGACCTGCCAAGCATGGAAGAAGTGATGCCCGACGTCTATCAGGACCTCGTGCGCATCTACCAGAAACTCGAAGCCCATTACCGCGATATGCAGGACATCGAGTTCACCGTCGAGAACCGCAAACTCTGGATGCTGCAGACCCGCAACGGCAAGCGCACCGCCAAGGCCAGCCTCAAAATCGCGGTCGATATGGTGCAGGAAAACCTGATCACCAAAGAAGAAGCCTTGCTGCGCATCGACCCGCTCTCGCTCGATCAATTGCTGCACCCGCAGATCGACCCGAAAGCAAAAAAACAAGTGGTCGCCAAAGGCCTGCCAGCCTCGCCCGGCGCTGCTTCCGGCAAGGTCGTGTTCACTGCGGAGGACGCCGAAATTGCTGCAGGCAAAAAAGAGAAAGTCATTCTCGTACGCATCGAAACCTCGCCGGAAGATATTCACGGCATGCATGCCGCCCAGGGCATTCTCACCGCACGCGGCGGCATGACCAGCCACGCCGCTGTGGTCGCGCGCGGCATGGGCAAATGCTGCGTTTCCGGTGCCGGGGACATCCGCATCAACTACGCCCGCAAGGAATTTTCCGCCGGTTCGCTGACCATCCGCGAAGGCGAAATCATCACCCTCAACGGCTCCACCGGCGAAGTCATGCTTGGCGAAGTCGCCACCATGGAGCCCAATCTCTCGGGTGATTTCTCCACCGTCATGGCCTGGGCGGATGCCGTGCGCACCCTGCATGTGCGCGCCAACGCCGAAACCCCGCTGGATGCAAAAACCGCCCGCGGCTTTGGCGCCCAAGGCATCGGTCTGTGTCGCACCGAGCATATGTTCTTCGATGCCGAACGCATCGTCGCCGTGCGCGAGATGATCGTCGCCGAGAGCAAAAAAGCGCGCGAAGTCGCCCTCGCCAAATTGCTGCCCTACCAGCGCAAGGACTTCATCGAGATTTTCGAGATCATGGACGGCCTGCCCGTCACCATCCGCCTGCTCGATCCGCCGCTGCATGAATTCCTGCCGCACAGCGAAGCCGAAATGCAGGAGGTGGCCGATGCCTCCAACCTGCCGCTGGATGCCGTGAAATACCGCGCCAGCCAGCTGCACGAAGCCAACCCCATGCTCGGCCACCGCGGCTGCCGCCTTGGCATCACCTATCCGGAAATCTACGCCATGCAGGCGCGCGCGCTATTCGAAGCCGTCGTTGAAGTGCAGGCCCAAGGCAAAAAAGTGATCCCGGAAATCATGGTGCCACTCGTCATGACGCGCAAGGAATTGCAGCTGATGAAGGCCATCATCGACCAGGAGGCGCAGGAGGTCATGCAGGCATCCGGCACCACCATCGCCTACCAGGTCGGCACCATGATCGAGCTGCCGCGCGCCGCCCTGCGCGCCGGGGAAATCGCCGAATTCGCCGAGTTCTTCAGCTTCGGCACCAACGATCTGACCCAGACCACGCTTGGCATCTCGCGTGACGATGCGGCAAGCTTCATCGAGCATTACAAAAAACAAGGCGTCATCGAGCAGGATCCCTTCGTCACCCTCGATCAGGACGGCGTCGGCGAGCTGATTACCCTTGCCGCCGAACGTGGCCGTGCCACCCGCCCGGGTATCAAGCTTGGCATCTGCGGCGAGCATGGCGGCGACCCCGCCTCCATCCATTTCTGCCAGAAAGTCGGGCTGCATTACGTCAGCTGCTCGCCCTACCGCGTACCGATCGCCCGCCTGGCCGCCGCCCAAGCCGCGATCAAAGCCAAGGCTGCAAAATAAAAAACACCGCCATGCGCGCGAAAGCAGGCATGGCGGTGTTTTAAATTCCTATGGAAAATTTGTCGCTTACTTGCGGTTCGTGCGCTTTACCCGGTTTTGCAGCATCAGCTTACCTTCCGGCCAGATGACGTAATTATTATCCGGATCCGCCGGGATATTTTCCGTCCGCGCGGCGCCGACAATGCCTGAAAGCAAACCATCGGAATGGATACTGCCTTTTGATTTCTTCGGTTGCTGCGCGCTCAGCAGCGACAGATAGCCGCCCGTCGTGCCATAAAAATATTCCGTCGCCCCCGGGGCAATTTCATGCACTTCCGGCGCGCCCTGCCCCGCCAGTTCAACACGGTGAGGCACGTTATCGAGATTGGTGACATTCAGCGCCATCACCGGCGTAGCAAATGCAGCAAGTGCAACAGCAATAAGCAAACATGATTTCATGGCAGGCCTCCGTAGTGGTTTCGCGCATCATAGTCCACCCGGATAAAAATGCCATCCGGTTTAGGCGGTCTTGCCTTTTTGCGCCTGTGCCACCGCCAGCGCATCCACCCGGTCGTTATGTTTGTCGCCGCTATGGCCTTTGACCCATTGCCAGGTGATTTTATGCTGCGCAGCATTTTCGACCAGTGCTTGCCATAAATCGACATTTTTTACCGGCTTATTGTCGGCTGTTTTCCAGCCTTTTCTTTTCCAGCCGGGCAGCCATTCAGTGAAGCCTTGCAGCACATATTTACTGTCCGTAAAAATCGCCACATCGCACGGCTCTTTGAGCAGTTTCAGCCCCTCGATCGTCGCCTGCAATTCCATCCGGTTATTCGTCGTATTGGGCTCGCCGCCGCTGATCTCGCGTTTGGTTTCGCCGAACATCAATAACGCCGCCCAGCCGCCGGGGCCCGGGTTTCCCGAGCATGCGCCGTCCGTATAGATCGTCACTTTTTTGCGCTTAGAGTCCATAATCGCCCGGGGCCTTTACTTGCTGGTGGAAGCGTAATTTTGCTGCATATTCGCGCGGGTCATGCGGGCGCACCAGCGCGGCCGGATCCTGGTGCAACCAGTCATGCGCGCGGGTCAGCAAAAACCGCATCGCTGCACCGCGCAGCAAGGTGGGAAATGCTGCAACTTCCGCTGCAGCAAAAACACGCTTTTTCTGGTAGGCTGAAAGCAACGCGCGCGAGCAATCAGCGCTAAAATGATGCTGCGGATCGAAGCACCAGGCATTGAGCGCAATCGCCACATCGTAGGCCAGCGCATCCACACAGGCGAAATAAAAATCGATGATGCCGCTGACCGCATCGCCTTCAAAAAACACGTTGTCTGGAAATAAATCCGCATGGATCACGCCCGCCGGCAAGCCCCGCAACTGTGGCATATGCTGCGCCAGATAATCCAGCTCATCATGCACCAGTGCCTCCAGCCCGGGCTCAATCTCATCAAGCCGCCCGGCCAGTTTCGCATAGATTCCCTGCCACCCGGCCAGCGACAGCGTGTTGGCGCGCTGCCCCGCAAAGCCCGCTGCCGCACAATGAAATGCACCAAGCGTCTCGCCCACCGCCGCCACCTGCGGTGCAGCAAATTGCGTGCGGCTCTGTCCATGCAGGAAGCTCACCAGCGCCGCCTGCTTGCCATGCTCGATACCAAACAGCGCCCCATCGCGGCGCACAATCGGCTGCGGACAGGCCACGCCACCACGCGCCACATGCTGCATCAATTCCAGAAAAAACGGCAGGTCCGCCGGGTTCACCCGCTTCTCGTAAAGCGTCAGGATATAGTTCGTTTCCGCCGCGCCCGCGCCGACCGTCAGCAGGTAATTGCTATTCTCCACACCCTGCGCAATCCCTTGCGCGCAGGCAAGCGGTGCCAGCCCGTAGGATCGCTCCAGCAGCGCCGCGATCTTCTCATTACTCCATTGCGTATAGACAGCCATGCGCCGCTTCTAGCAGCCCGTTTTTCGCCTGTCACTTTTTTGAAGCATGTACGCATTTTTTACTGGTAGGCGCTCTGCGATGTGTTTAGGATTATCTCGCACGGTCGCCGTTTTGGCTGCCATTAAAAATCAAAATAATGAGTGAGGAGAGCAGCATGTTTCGCCGTAGGGAAGATGGGTCTGAAGAGCTGATTAACGAAAACGGTACGCCAATCGAGGCAACGACCGCCACGGCCGTAAGCGCACCGGTTGCGCCCACCGCGCCGACGGCACCAACCGCTCCCACCGCCCCCGTTGCTGTCAAGCCAACGGCACCGGTTGCACCAACCCAGCCTTCGTCGCCAAGCTTCCGCCCGGTGCCACCGCAAGCAGCCATGGTCGCCGCGAACCGCACGCCGATGCCAAGCGCCCCAAGCCAGCCTGCCAGCGTGCCAAGTGAGCCCGCGCGCGCTGCCGCCACCCCGGTCAACCGCCCGAACGCGAAACGCGTTCTCACCGTTGGCCCGGACATCCAGATGAAAGGCGAAATCACCAGCTGTGACCGCGTCGTCATCGAAGGCATTGTCGACGCCACCATGCGTGACGTCCACACCGTCGAACTTGCTGAAACCGGCTCGCTGAAAGGCACCGCGGAAGTGGAAGATGCCGAGATTTCCGGCGCGTTCGAGGGCGACCTGGTCGTGCGCGGCAAGCTCACCATCTATTCGTCCGGCCGCGTGCGTGGCAACGTGACCTATGGTGAAATCGAAATCCAACGTGGCGGCCAAATCTCGGGCAACATCCGCAACGTTGCCGACGTGAAAAACGGTGCTACCGGCCAACAGAAAAAAGCGGCCTAAGCACGTTCTAATCATTACGAAAAAGGCTGCGAGCCCACGGTTCGCAGCCTTTTTTATGCGCTGGTTTTCGCTTTATAGCCGCACCATTGCACCACCGGGCAGCGGAAACATTCAGGCCGGCGCGCCTTGCAGCAATAGCGCCCATGCAAAATCAACCAATGATGCGCATGCTGCTTCCAGCGCGCGGGAATCGCTTTTTCGAGCGCCAGCTCTGTCGCCAGCGGATTGGTCGTGTTGCACAGCCCCAGCCGGTTAGCGACGCGGAACACATGCGTATCGACCCCAATCGTCGGCACACCCAGCACGCAATTCAGCCACACATTCGCCGTTTTGCGGCCCACCCCGGGCAACGTCTCCAGCGCCTCGCGCGTGGTTGGCACCTGCCCGCCATAGGTGGTGAGCAGCCGCTGGCACAGCGCCATCACATTGGCCGCTTTGGCATTAAACAGCCCGATGGTCTTGATATACTGCTTCAACCCGCCCTCGCCCAGCGCCAGCATCGCTTCGGGCGTATCGGCAACCATAAACAGCGCCTTGGTCGCCTTGTTCACCCCCACATCCGTCGCCTGCGCCGACAGCACAATCGCCACCAGCAGGGTGAACGGGTTGGGCGCCTCGAGCTCGGTTTTCGGGTGCGGGTTGGCGGCTGCGAACGTCGCAAACATCGCATTCACCGCCGGGGCCGAGAGTTTCTTTGCCATCGCACTCATCCGCCACCTTGACCACCGCGCAGCCCGGATTTCAAGCAAAAGACTTCACACAACTGTCATAATCCCGCCTCGCCCCCTATGTTATAGTGTGAGCATGAATGAAGCCACGCCATCCACCGAACCCGCCGAGCGCCCCTCCGGCCCGCGCGCCTTTTTTGGCGGCTTCGGCTCCGGCATGCTGAGCGGTGCGCTGATGATGGGCGTCGTCTTCACGCTCGGTGCCATCGCGACCCTCTACCCGCCGCTGGCCGCCATCGCCCCGCACGTCCTCAGTTGGAGCTTTGTCGGCACCGCCGCTTTCATGTCGGTCGCCACCGGCCTGTTTGGCGGGCTGATGAACATGAAACGCACCTATGCCAGCACTGCCGCTGCCGCACATACGGATGTGATTCCCGTTACCATTCCCATGCAAAGCCAGGACCTCGCCCTTGCGCCTGCCACCGTTCTGCCCGATGCCGTGGAGCAGGAAGCACCCACCAAAAACTGGGCCGCCGAAACCGGCCGCAATGCCAACAGCCAAACCCGCATCCAGCAGATCCTCGCCAATGGCTCGCTGAGCGATACGGATCGCGCCCACGCGATCCTAGCCGCCCGTGAAGCGGCCCCCACCAGCACGGGCCTTGGCGCTTAATCATTCCTTCCCCTGACACGAATGCATGGCCGTCCACTATAGGGACTGTTTTATCTTCATTCTTTCTTAGCCATTCACACATATACTGGCCCATCATACAGCCCTGTCTGAGGTGAACCGATGAAGAAAAAACTCCTGATGGCAGCACTGCTGCTTAGCCTGCCCGGCGCCGCCATGGCCCAACCGCGCGATGCGGTGGGCGGCGCGGATAGTACCACCCAAACGATCCATCATTGCGGCTTCCTGCCCACCAGCAGCGGCCGCTATACGGACTCGCCCGTTACCGTACGCATTATCGAGCAAAAACTGGTAGCGCTGGGCTATGGCCCCACCACCAACACCGGCCGCTACAGCAAAGGCGACAGGCTCGCCGTCATCGCCTTCCAGCGCGACCATGGGCTGCAGGCGGATGGCATTGTCGGCCCCATCACCGCCCGCACACTGGCATTTGTAAGCCACCCCAGCGCAAACGTGCGCCGCTGCTCCCGCAAAATTTCGGGCATTCGCTAGGCTAGGGATGTCTGGCTATACTCATTTGGCTCATTTATGAGCCAAATGAGTATCAAAATCTCCGCCGAAAGCGGAGGTTTTGCGCCGCGTAGCGAGCGCACCTAAAAAATAATGATGCTCATTATTTTTTCAAATGACCATAAGTTGTGGCTGGGGCACATTTGTAATCGGCCCGGCATGGGTCTTGGCACCAAGGATCGTGCTATCTGGCCCTGCATCACGCACTGCTGGCAGCCCCTCGCCGACCGCATCCGCCGTATCGGAAAAAAGCGGGTGGTGCGATGGTGGGAGATGCGCCTTCTTTTCCTCGTGGCGCCGCGCAAAGAAATGCCCGCCGACATAGAGCAACGTTGCCGCCGCCGCCGTTGCAAACACATCCAGCGCGCCCAGCTTACCAAGCTTGAATGCCCGGCTTTCTTGGTTTTTTGCCACATCCCATGTCGGTTTCCCGACCAGTTTGCAGGCCCGTTCCGCGAATTCATTGGTGAAGGTCTGGAAGGTCTTTGGAAACGCCAGGCTCGCACTGAACAAGGTGCTGAACACCGCCCCCCACGCCAGCATGCGGCCTTCAATCAGGCTCATCCAGGTCTGTTTCGGCGTCGCCTCGATCGATTCAGGGCTCGCCTGATCGCCGAGCTTTTCATCAAGGGCGGTAACGATCGGCACTTTATAATGTTCCGCGATGCCAACCGGGATCAGCATAGCGTTCCCGCCTTGCATCAGGGTCGTCGTCATCACTGCTTCTTCGGCGAATTTTTTGGCGGTCGACGGGCTGAGGAAACGCCCGGCGTGCTTTTCCACCCAGCCGACAACGCGCTCATATTGCCCGGCGCGCTTGCCGTCCTTGAGCACAAACGCCATGGGGATGGTCACAATGAACGTGCCAACCCCGGCAATGCCACCATAGACGCCCCAATCGAACAGCTTTCCGCCTTTCGATTTGCGTATTTTGGCTTCCACCCTTGGCTCGGGCGGGTTGATGGCGGGCTCGGCTATCGGCACTGCATAGACTCCTTGATCGTTGTATTTTAGGGGATTTTGCACCGCCCATGTGTGAAGGTTTGATGACATATCGTGCCGCCACACCCTCAGCCGACGCAAAAAATCCTCACTGGCACAAAAATCATGCACCAAGAAGCAGTCCACGAAATTTGCACTTGGCTTGAGCCGGGGAGCGCACTAGGTTCGCTGGCGATAACCATCATCGCCACTTTTGGCATAACATTCTTGAAGGAGACTTCCATGCGTTCCATCCTTATCGGCCTGACGTTAGCCACTGCCTTATCCGGCGCCGCCTTCGCGCAAAGCGGCGGCACCATGTTCGGTGCGCCAAGCGAGCCGTTGACCGCCCAGGAAAAATCCGAAATCCATGCTGAATCCGTCAAAGCGAAGCAAGCCAAAGCCGCCGCTGCCGCCCGCGCCAGCAAAAAACGCGCAGCCGCCGCCGCAAGCAAAGCCGCCCCGGAAGCACATAAAGCTGAATCCGCCCCAATCGCGCCAGAAGCACCGCTGATGGACGATGAAGCCGGCATGAGCGCACCCATGATGGGCACCACCGCACCGCACGACGCCATCCCGGCGTCGCCCACTGCCGCACCAAAAATGCCCGTTGTTGCACCAGCACCCCATGACGCCGTGGCCCCTATTGCCCCTGGCGCATCGGCTGTTCCAGCACCGAAACCTCCCGTTGCCGCGCCAGCCATTGCACCCGCACCGGTTCCACCGGCACCGGGCGTTGCCGCTCCTGCAACCTCGCCATCGGTTCCGGCTCCCATATCGCCTGCGCCGATCGTGCCAACCGCACCCGCTGCTGGCGGCACCCACTAGTCGCCAACCAGAGACCCATACGAAAAGGGCCGCCGGTTCACCCCGGCGGCCCTTTTTATATCAGGTGAATATGCGTTCAAAAGAACCCTGTACCCAACATATGGCGAAACGGCCTGAATAGCCGCCCAATAGCGACCATAAGCCCTCTGGATATGCACAACAGGCACCCCTCAAAAGAATCAGTTCCCGAGAAAACTGCGCGCTATAAACGGCCAGAGGCGAGCTCGATCTACGCGGATGGCTCATGGTAGCGCATGACATTGTTTTACGTCAGAAACAGCACTTTAAATGGCCCTAAAAAATTAGGCGTGTGATGCACGGACAGCATGGTGGGATTCCCCAAGACACAAAAAAGCACTTGGAAAACCGCATCCGAAGATAGGGTTTTCCAAGTGCTTTTCATAACAAAAGGCCGTTTAGAAGGTCTGGCGACGTCTTACTCTCCCATGCCTTAAGACAAAGTACCATCAGCGCTGAAGGGTTTCACGGTCGTGTTCGGGATGGGAACGTGTGGTACAACCTTCGCTATAATCACCAGACCGTCTAAACGGCCTTTTGAGTGCCGCGGAAAGGTGTGACCCCTTCCGCGGCGGTATGTATGAATACGGTATCTACAGTTGTTCAATTAGTTCAACTCAGCCTCTCAGCGTCAGAACAAAGCAACTGCTTTGCACTGCACGTGAGGGATCATATAATCTCTCAAGCCAATCGCTATTGCTAGCGAGCGCTAGATAAATCAATGGAGCAATTAGTACCAGTTAGCTGCACTCGTTACCGAGCTTCCACATCTGGCCTATCAACGTGATGGTCTATCACGGCTCTCATAGGGAAACCTTGTTTTAAAGCTGGTTTCACGCTTAGATGCTTTCAGCGTTTATCCATTCCGTACATAGCTACCCAGCTGCGCCATTGGCATGACGACTGGTGCACCAGAGGTACGTCCAACCCGGTCCTCTCGTACTAAGGTCAGATCTTCTCAAGTTTCCTACACCCATGGCAGATAGGGACCGAACTGTCTCACGACGTTCTAAACCCAGCTCACGTACCACTTTAAATGGCGAACAGCCATACCCTTGGGACCTTCTCCAGCCCCAGGATGTGATGAGCCGACATCGAGGTGCCAAACCTTGCCGTCGATATGGACTCTTGGGCAAGATCAGCCTGTTATCCCCGGCGTACCTTTTATCCGTTGAGCGATGGCCCTTCCACTTGGAACCACCGGATCACTAGGACCTACTTTCGTATCTGTTTCAGCTGTCACTGTCACAGTCAGGCAAGCTTATGCCCTTACACTCTAATGGACGATTTCCGACCGTCCTGA
>JAZKJM010000003.1:355700-368156 GCA_040384265.1 Pseudomonadota bacterium
GTCCACCGGCCGGATCCCGGCACAAGGCCGGGATGACAAGGTAAAAGGAATTGTGCCTTGGCTGGTCGAGCGCTGGAAACTGTCGCGTCACGAGGGCGACCAGTTGCGGTTGCTGACCGGGTTGCCGCCATTCGCGGCGGAGAGCCCGCGCCATGTTCACACGCGTTTGATTCGCCTGCATGGTGCACCAGCCTATCTCGATTGGTTGCTGACGCAAGCGGCGGCGCAGCCGGGCATGGCGCTTGCGCCCTATGTGGCGCTTGCGCATGAATTTGTGGTGCCTGTGTTTCCCGTCACGGCGAGCGACTTAATGGCGCGCGGCATGACGCAAGGCAAAGCGCTTGGCGATGCGCTCGCGGCATTGGAGAAGGTGTGGGAAGCGAGCGATTACACGCTGACGAAAGCCGCGCTGTTAACCGTGTAGCACGGCTGCGGCAATGGCTGAACGCGCCGCAAAAACCTATTCTTCCGTCGCATCCGGGTTGACGTAGTTCGCGCCTTCGGGGTTTTCTTCCAGGGCGTAACCGGCGCTGCGGACAGTGCGGATGAGGTCGGGCTGCTTGCCATCGTAGTTGAGGGCTTTGCGCAGGCGGCGGACATGCACATCGACCGTGCGTAGTTCGACATAAATATCGTGGCCCCAGACGGAATCGAGCAGCTGTTCGCGCGCGAAAACGCGGCCGGGATGTTCCATCAAATAGCGCAGCAGGCTGAATTCCGTGGGCGAGAGATGCACATCCGAACCGTCGCGCACCACTTTATGCGAGGTGAGGTCCATCGTGATGCCGGAGAACTCGAGCATTTTTTCCGAGAGCGATGGCCGAATGCGGCGGAATACCGCTTTGATGCGCGAGATCAGCTCGGGCGGGCTGAAGGGTTTGACCATGTAATCATCCGCGCCGGAATCAAGGCCGCGGATGCGGTCACCCTCTTCGCCACGGGCGGAGAGCATTATGATCGGGGTGTTTTTGAGGTCCTGGTTCCAGCGGATATGTTTGCACACTTCGACGCCGGTCATGCCGGGCAGCATCCAGTCGAGGACGATGATATCCGGACGGTGTTCTTTTACGAGGTTCACTGCCTCTTCGCCGTTGCCGGTCGAGAGGACGGCGTAACCCTCTTTTTCCAGGTTGTAGCGCAGCAGGGTGACGATGGCGACTTCATCCTCGACGATGAGGATTTTGGTCTTGGCATCGGATTTAATGGCGGCCATAGTCGTACTCCCACGTTACTTAGTATTTGATGACAGTGCGGCTTGCACGTCAACGGATTTTGCTTCATGTTCCTTGAGTTATAACCCGAAAACCTTAATGCATGGTTAAAGCGCCACAAATGAGCCAAAAATTATCACCAACCGTTAAGATTGCTTTAGACTTCGCACCGCTGGCGGTGTTTTTCCTCGCTTATAAGCTGGGCGGGGTGATGGCGGCGACCATTGCGCTGATGGTGGCCACCTGCATCAGCATGGGGGTGATTTATGCCGTGGAGCGCACGATTGCGCTGGCGCCGCTGATCTCCGGCGGGGTGGTGATGGTGATGGGCGGCCTCAGCATTGTGTTGCACGACCCGGCCTTTATTAAACTGAAACCGACGATTGTGAACCTCAGCTTTGCCGCGATCCTGCTCGGTGGGGTGGTGATCGGCAAACGCGGCCTGCTTAAATATGTGCTGGATGTGGCGTTTCATTTAACGGAAGAGGGCTGGCTGATATTGTCGCGGCGCTGGGGCTTTTTCTTCCTGTTCCTGGCGGCGCTGAACGAAGTGATCTGGCGCAATTTTTCGGAAGATTTCTGGGTGAACTTTAAGGTGTTCGGCATGTTCACCCTCACCATCGCCTTCGCGGTCATCCAGCTGAAGCTGGTGGAGAAGTATAAGCTGGCGGAGTAGTGTTGCGCCTTATTTAATCGCCCGCCAGGCGATGTCGCTGCGGCAGAAGCCTTCGGGCCAATCGATTTTTTTGATCGCTTCATAGGCCCGGCTGCGGGCTTGCTCGATGGTTTTTGCGGTGGCGACGATGTTGAGGACGCGACCGCCGATGGCCGTGATGGCATCGCCCACGCGTGCGGTGCCGGCATGCAGGATGGTGACACCCTCAACGGTCGCCGCATCGGCTAAACCACGGATGACGGTGCCTTTTTCGTAAGCGCCGGGATAGCCGTTGGCGGCCATGACGACGCAGATGGCGACATCATCCGAAAAGGAAAGATGCTGCGGCGCGAGCTGGCCTTGCGCGCAGCTCATCAGCAGCGCGGCGAGGTCGCCGGTGAAGCGCGCCAGCATGACTTGCGTTTCCGGATCGCCGAAGCGGCTGTTATATTCAATCAGCTTGGGCCCGGTTTTGGTGAGCATGAGACCTGCAAACAGCACGCCAATATAAGGAATGCCATCCGCCGCGAGGCCGCGCATGGTGGGCTCGATCATGCTGCGCATGACTTGCGCATCGATCTGGGGGGTCATGATGGGAGTGGGGGCATAGGTGCCCATGCCGCCGGTGTTGGGGCCGGTATCGCCATCGAAGGCGCGTTTGTGATCCTGCGCGCTGGAAAATTGGATGGCGCGCGTGCCATCGCAGATGGCGAAGAAACTGGCTTCCTCGCCGTCGAGGAATTCCTCGATGACGACGCGCGAACCGGCGGCACCGAAGGCGCCGTCGAAGCAATCGTCAATCGCATCGACCGCTTGTTTGGGGGTCATGGCGACGGTGACGCCTTTGCCGGCGGCGAGGCCATCGGCTTTGATGACGATGGGTGCGCCGTGCTCGTGGACATAGGCGAAGGCATCGGTGCGGTTGTCGAAGGTGGCATAACGCGCGGTGGGGATATTGGCGGCGTCGCAGAGTTTTTTGGTGAAGTCTTTCGACGCCTCAAGCTGCGCGCCTTTGGCGGAGGGGCCAAAAACGGCGATGCCCTCTGCGCGCAACTGGTCGGCAAGCCCATCGACCAGCGGTTGCTCGGGGCCGACGATGACCAGATCAATCGCGTTGGTTTGGCAATAGGCGAGCGTTGCATCGGCCGATGCGAGGGTGATGCAGGGCACGTCATCCGCGATGCCGGCATTGCCCGGTGCGCAGGCGATGGAGCGGGTGCTTGGGCTGCGCAGCAGGGCTTTCACCAGCGCATGTTCGCGGCCGCCTGAACCGATGACTAGTATTTTCATACCTTCTCCCTTGTCATTCCAGCGAAAGCTGGCATCCACCTTTTACTGTTTTATCTGGCGCTGTCACGCAGAAGATGGATTCCAGCTTTCGCTGGAATGACAAGAAAAAGAGCGCTAATGCTGGCCACATGAGTTTTGTCCATAACCAACCCGAATATAGTGTCAGCGAGATTGCGGGCCATGTGAAACGCATGGTTGAGGACACGTTCGGCCATGTGCGGGTGCGTGGCGAAGTGTCGAAAACCTCGATCAACGCGGCTTCCGGCCATTGTTATCTTTCGCTGAAGGACGACAAAGCGGTGCTCGATGCGGTGTGCTGGAAGGGCACCATGGCCAAGCTGGCGCACAAGCCGCAGGCCGGGATGGAGATGATCGCGACCGGCAAGCTCACCACCTATCCGGGCTCATCGAAATATCAGCTGGTGATTGAATCGCTGGAACCGGCCGGGGTGGGCGCGCTGATGGCGATGCTGGAGCAGCGCAAAAAAGCGCTGGAGGCCGAAGGGCTGTTCAGCGCCGAGCGCAAGCAGCCGCTGCCATTTTTGCCCGAAGTGATCGGCATTGTGACCTCGCCCACGGGCGCCGTGATCCGCGATATATTACACCGGTTGGCGGACCGGTTTCCGCGGCAGGTGCTGCTGTGGCCGGTGCCGGTGCAAGGGCAGGGCGCGGCCGAAAAAATCGCGGCGGCGATTGATGGGTTCAACGCGATGGATGGCCGCCGTCCGGATGTGATTATTGTGGCGCGTGGGGGTGGGTCGATTGAGGATCTGTGGGCGTTTAACGAGGAGATCGTGGTGCGTGCCGCGGCGGCGTCGCATATCCCGCTTATCTCGGCGGTGGGGCATGAGACGGATACGACGCTGATCGATTTTGCGGCGGATAAACGTGCCCCTACACCGACGGCGGCGGCAGAGCTGGCGGTGCCGGTGCGCAGCGAATTGCTGTCGCGCATGGAGCAGCTTCATGCAGCAAAAAACACGGCCATGCGTAAATTTCTGGCATTTAATGCTGAGCGGATTGAAGGCCTCGCACGCGGGTTGCCGCGGCCGCAGCAATTGGTCGCGGGCATGGCGCAGGCGCTGGATGGGATGACGGAGCGGCTCACCAATGCCCTGCCGCGCCTGCTGCAGGCGCGTGAAGATCGGCTGCAACGGATTGCCGCCGGGCTGAGCCCCCAATTGCTGCGCGAAATGCTGCGGCGTGAGCAACAGCGGGTGCAGCATATTGGTGCGATGTTGGAGTCGCTGAACGTGCTTAGCGTGCTGAAGCGCGGCTTCGCGCTGGTGAAAGATAAAAGCGGCACGGTGATGAAAGCGGCCGCTCAGCTGCCTGCAAACGGCGCGTTGGTGCTGCAGTTCCATGATGGTGAGGCGGCGGTGCAGGTGGGGTCCGGCAAACCGGCAGCGGCAAAACCGCGCAGCAACCAACAACCGCCGCAGCCGGGATTGTTTGATGACTAGCTAGATGCCCGCGCCGAGCTGGAAAATATGCTTCAGCTTGCGCGAAAGTTTTGCGGTTAGCCACAGCGAAACAATCATGCCAATAAGGGGCAGGCCGATCAGCGGAAGGCTATAGTTGACGAGGCTGACGGCATCCATATGGGCAAGCCAACTGGTGAATAACTGCATGTAGACTTCGATGATGTAGAACACGTCCAGCAGCTTGCCGCTGAGCGGGTGGATTTTGTCGCCTTTGCTGTAAATAATATAGGCCGCACCGACGATGCCGCCATAGATCGGGGCGAGAAGCGTGACGAACAGCACGAACGGGCTGAAGATCGCCAGCAGGAATAAGAAGAAAGGGTTCATAGGCTTATTTTCCTCAATGCCCGATCAAAAATCAAGCGCGGTGTTAGGCGAGATGCGTATGCATGAATTGCTCAACCGCGCGGCGATCCTCGAAGACCAGCTCGACGGGCAGCACACTGACGGTATCGCGCAAGGCAGGCGGGAGCTTGACGGCGTCTTTCTCGGTGGTGATGAGGCGTGCGCCGTGGGCCTGCGCGCTGGCGGCAAGCATGGCAAAATCGGCGCCGTCATAGGCATGGTGGTCGGGGAAGGCGTGGGTGGCGGCAAGCGGTGCGCCGAGTGTGCGCAAGGTGGTGAAAAATTTCTCCGGGCGGCCGATGCCGGCGAAGGCGACCCAGCGGTTGGCGTGCAGGAAGCTGGTGTCGGCGACGGGTTGTAGCGCGGCGCGAAACACCGGCAGGGAAATTTCGGCGGCGAGGCGTTGGGTGTCGTCACCAATGATAATGACGGCGTGGCAACGGCTGAGGGCGGCGACGAGCGGCTCGCGCAGGGGGCCTGCGGGCAGCATGCGGCCATTGCCGATGCCGAAGGGGCCATCGATCACCAGCAGTGAAATATCTTTATGCAGGCGGTGATGCTGCAGCGCATCGTCGCAAATGAGCAGGGTGGCACCCGCTTTGGTGGCGGCGCGGGCGGAGGCGATGCGGTCGCGGCCGACCCAGGTGGGGCCGACGCGGGCGAGCAGCAGCGCTTCGTCGCCGACGCTGCGCCAGTCATCGGCATCGGTGACGCGGTGGGCGGTGAGGTGCGCCTGCGCTTTGTAGCCGCGGGTGAGCACATGCGGGATGGCACCGATGTCGTAAAGCATGGGGGCGAGGGCGAGGGCGGTGGGGGTTTTACCCGCGCCACCGGCGGTGACGTTGCCGATGGAGAGAACCTTCAGGCTGGCATGTTCGGGCATGGTGGTGCGGCGGTCGCACCAGGCACCGAAGCGGTATGCCAACGCGGCGGGTGCGAGCAGGCGGCTGAGCAGGGAATCGGTTTTCCAGAAATGGGGTGTTTTCATGGGGTGCTTCCTTGCAGCAGGGCGCTGCATTCGCGGGCGATGATGGCGCTGGCACCGCGGGCGTTTTCGACCGTGGCGCGGGCGTTGGTGGCAAGCGTGCGGCGGGCGGCATCGTCGCCCAGCAACTCGCGGATGGCGATGGCGAGCGCGGCTTTATCGGCAACGATGCGCAGGCCACCGGCCTGCTGCACATGCTGCATGATGGCGGCGAAATTATGGGTGTGCGGGCCGCTGAGCAGCGCGTTGCCAAGCCGTGCCGGTTCGAGTGGGTTCTGCCCACCATGGGCGACCAGCGAGCCGCCGATGAAGACCAGCTCAGCGACGCGATAGAAGCTGCCAAGCTCGCCCATCGTATCCGCCAAATACATCGCGGTGGTGGGGGTGATGGGCTCATGCTTGCTGCGTTGGGCGACGGAAATATTTTGCGCGCGCAGGTCGGCGGCGATGGTGTCGCCACGGCTGGCATGGCGCGGCACGATGATGGTCAGCAACGTGGGAAATGCCTGCGCCACGATCGCATGCGCTTCGGCGATTTGCTGCTCCTCGTTGGCATGGGTGCTGGCGGCGACAACGATGCGGCGATCGGCACCGGCGGCGTTCAGCTCGGCGATGAGTGTTTCATCGATAGGTAAGGTGGCGGCGTCGTATTTCAGGTTGCCGATATTTTTTACATCGCGCGCACCAAGGGCGGTGAGGCGGGCGGCATCATCATCGGAACCGGCATAGATGGCGGTGAAGCCATGCAACAGGCTTTGGATGGTGGCGGGCCAGCGCTGCCAGCTGCGCAGCGAGCGGGCGGAAAGCCGGGCGTTGATAAGCAGCATCGGCACTTCGCGCGCCTGGGTTTGCCAAACGAGTTGCGGCCATAATTCGGATTCGATCCAGAGGGCGAGATCCGGCTGCCAATGCTGCAGGAAACGGGCGACGGCGGGTGCGGTATCGACCGGGATAAACTGATGGATGGTGCGCGGCAAATGCTGTTGCGCAACCAGCGCGGCGGAGGTGACAGTGCCGGTGGTGATGAGCAGATGGATCGCCGGGTGCGCATCCAGCAGGCTGCGCATGAGGGCAAGGATAGATTGGGTTTCGCCGACACTGGCCGCATGCAGCCAGACGACGCGGCCCGCCGGGCGTGGCAGCGCCGCATGGCCGAAGCGCTCGCCCATGCGTGCGGCGTCTTCCTTGCCGCGTTTGGCGCGGCGCTTGAGCCAGAGGCGCAATGCCGGGGTGATGGCGATGCCGAGCGCCGCATAGGCTGCGCGGATGGGCGCGGTGCCTGCCATTACGCCGCACCGTGCTGGTGGTAGAGCTGGTTCATGGTGCGGTAGGTGGCACTGGTTTCAAGCAGCTGGTGATGGGTGCCCTGCGCGGCGATACCGCCGCCTTCGAGCACGAGGATGAGGTCGGCATCCTGAATGGTGGTCAGGCGGTGGGCGATGACAAGCGTGGTGCGCCCGTGCATGAGCACGGTGAGCGCTTCCTGCACCGCGCGTTCGGAGGCGGTGTCGAGCGCGCTGGTGGCTTCATCCAGCAGCAGGATGGGTGCGTTTTTCAGGATGGCGCGGGCAATCGAAATGCGCTGGCGCTGGCCGCCGGAAAGCTTGACGCCCTGCGGGCCGATCTGGGTGTCATAGCCCTGCGGCATGGCGAGGATGAATTCGTGGGCATGCGCTTTTTTTGCGGCGGCGATGACTTGCTCGTCGCTGGCGCCAAGCAGGCCGTAGGCGATGTTGGCACGCACGGTATCGTTGAACAGCACGATGTCCTGGCTGACGAGCGAGAGGGTGTTGCGCAGGGAATTGATGGTGACATCGCGCACATCCACCCCATCGATGGTGATGCGGCCGTGCTGCAGCTCGTAAAAGCGCAGCAGCAAATTCATGATGGTGGTTTTGCCCGCGCCGGAAGCGCCGACGAGCGCAACGGTTTTGCCTGCAGGCACGCGGAAGCTGAGGTCGCTGACGCCGCCGCTGCCGGTGGCGTAACGGAAGCTGGCCTGCTCGAACGCGATGTCGCCGTTGGTGACGGTGAGGGTGGCGGCATCCGCGCGGTCCATGATGGTGGGTTTGGTGTCGATCACGGAGTAAAAACGCTCGGCGGCGGCCATGCCGCTTTGCAATTGTGTGTTGAGCCCGGCGATGATTTTGATCGGTCGGTAGACTAGCAGCATGGCGGTGAAGAAGGAGAGGAAATCCCCGGCGGTGAGGTGGTGTTCTTGCGCCTGAATGCCGCCATACCAGATCACCAGCGCACCGGCGACGCCGCTGATGAAACCGATGATCGGGCTGGGTGCTGATTCGATCCGCGCGGTGCGGTAATACATGCGAAACATCTGGCCGATGCTGGTGCGGGCGCGTTCGATCTCGAAATCCTCGCGCGCGTAGGCTTTCACCATGCGCACGCCCTGGAAGGTGTCATCCAGCTGGGCGGTGAAATCGGCGAGTTGGGATTGGGTGGCATCCGTGACTTTGCGCATGCGGCGGCCAAGGCGGGTGATGGGCAGCACCGCGAAAATAATGACGCCAAAGGCGATCAGCGACAGGCCCACACTTTGCCAGAACATAAGCGCGAGCAGGAACAGCGCGGTGCAGCTTTCTTTGATCATGCCGGTGATGACTTCGCTGACCGAGCGGCGCATGAGCATGATGTCGTTGGTCATGCGCGAGATCAGGCGGCCGGTGGATTGGTCGTGAAAGACGGTGATATCCGCATGCATCAGGTGGGTGAACAAATCCGACTGCATGTCGCTGACGACTTTCTGGCCGACATATTTAAGGGCGAGCGACTGGCCATAATCGCCGACGGCGGCGCAGAAGGCAATGGCCACCAGCGCCACCGGCAGGATGACGAGCGCCGCACGGTCGCTGTTCACGAAAATTTCGTCGATGATCGGTTTCATCAGCCATGCCTGCAGCGCGGTGCCGGCGGCCATCACCAGCATGCAGATGCCGCCGAGCACGAGGATGCGGCGGTACTGCCAGACATATTGCCTGAGCAGGCGCTTATAGAGACGGGCGGATGGGCCTTGGAAGAGAGCCATATCAGTTTCCTGCGATGGTCATGCGGGGGACGGCGAGCGTCGGCACGTTGGTGGCGTAATGGAAGGTGAGGTCATCCGCGGCGACCAGCTCGCGGAAGATGTCGCGCAGGTTGCCGGCGATGGTGACTTCGCTGACGGCAAAGGCGCGTACGCCCCCTTCCAGCCAGAAGCCGGAGGCGCCGACGGAATAATCGCCGGTGATGAGGTTGACGCCGTGGCCGATGGTTTCGGTGACGTAAAACCCATCCCCCATCTGCGCAAACAGTTCGGCGGGTGATTGGTTGCCGCCATGCAGGTAGAGGTTGCTGGTCGATGGGTTAGGCGCGCTGGCAAGGCCGCGCGAGGCGTGGCCGGTGGTTTTTAGGCCCAGCTGGTTGGCGCAGCGTGTGTCGAGCACCCAGGAGGTGAGGCGGCCTGCATCGATGAAATCAAATTTTTTGGCGGCGATGCCTTCGACATCGAACGGGCGCGAGGCGAGGCCTTGCGCGCGCAGCGGGTCATCGGTGATGGTGATGCGGTTGTTGAATACCTGAGTGCCGAGCGCGTCTTTCAGGAAGCTGGTGCCGCGGGTGATGGCGGCGCCGGAAATGGCGCCGGCGAAGGCGCTGAGGAACTGGCGGCCGACGCGTGGCTCGAAATAAACGACTGCTTGCTGCGAGGGCACTTTGCGCGGGTTCATCCGCGCGATGGCGCGGGTGGCGGCGGAAGTGCCGATGCTGGCGGCGCTGGGTAAATCGCGGTAGCGCGTGGTCATGGCGTAATCGTAATCGCGCTGCATGCTGTCGCCGCTGCCAGCGATGAGCGAGGCGGAAACGGCGTAGCGCGCGACGCTGTAATGGCCGGTGAAACCGTGCGAGGTGGCAAGTGCGATGCTGGTGCGTGAGGCGCTGGCATCGCCGCCTTCGCTGTTGGTAATGCCGCTGACGGCGCGGCCCGCTTCCTCAGCCTCGCGCGCAGCATGTTGCAGGGCGGTGATGTCGGGCAATGTGTCATCTGCCGCATCGAGCTTAGGATAATCGTGGGCGAGGTCGGCGGCGGGGGCGAGCGTCGCATAAGGATCCGCAGGCGCGGCGCGGGCGATGGCGACGGCGGTGGTGGCGAGGTTGGTGAGCGCATCGGCGCTGACATCCGAGGTGGAAAGCGTGGCATAGGACGCGCCGACAAACACGCGCAGGCCGATGCCGCGCGATTCTGCACGCTCGATGGTTTCGGGCGCGCCGTTGCGGATTCCGGCATTGACCTCGGCGCTGGTGATGGCCAGGGCATCCGCCCCATCGGCACCGGCCCTCGTCGCCGCTTCGACCGCGCGGGCCGCCAGCGCGATGAGCGCATCGTTATCCATGGCTGGGCCGTGTGAGGAACAGTTGATACAGTGAAATGGCAGCAGCGTTGCTGACATTCAGGCTTTCCATGTTGCGGCCCATCGGCAGGCGGGCGCGCTCGTCGCACACTTCGGCGGTGAGGCGGCGCATGCCTTTGCCTTCCGCGCCGAGCACGATCACGGTTTTGGGGAAATGTTTGATGTCCGAAAGCAGTTTGGTTGCTTCGCCTTCGAGGCCGATGATCCACCAGCCGGCGTCCTTCAGCTCGCGCATGGCGCTGGCGAGGTTGGTGACCTGCACGCGCTTGACCATATCGAGCGCACCGCAGGCGGCTTTGGCCATCGCCGGGGTTTCCGGCGCGCTGTGGTCTTTGGGGAAGATGACGGCGACAGCGTCATACGCCGCGGCGCTGCGCATGATAGCGCCGACATTCTGCGGGTCGCTGACCTGATCGAGGATGACGATCGGGCCGCTGGGTTTGTCGATATGGATAATATCTTCGAGCGTGTAGGGCTCCAGCGGCCGCACTTCGGCGCCGATGCCCTGATGGACGGCCTCCGCGCCGAGGATGCGGTCGATCTCGCGCGGTTCCATAATATGGGGGTTGGGCAGTTTGCGCGCGGGCATCACCAGCCGTTCGGCAGCGGTGTTGCTGGCGACAATGCGGATGACGCTGCGCTCGGGATTGGCCAGCGCGGCGTTGACTGCGTGCCAGCCATAGACCCAATGGCCGCTGCCGGCGGGGCCGCCGGAAGAGGCGCGCGGGCCGCTGGATTGGGGTGGCAGGAATTGGCGATTGGGATGTTTTTTGCTCGACATGTGCCTGTCTTTAGCGCAGCCCGCCACAGGTTGCCAGTGAAACCTATGCCGTCACCGGATCGGGATGGATGATGACCTCGGCGCTGGGGAACGCCTCCATCAGCGCCGTTTCCAGCCGCTCGGTGATGGCATGGGCGTCGCGAAAATGCAGGTTGGCATCGATATCGACATGCATCTGGATGAAGCATTTGGTGCCGGAATAGCGGGTTTTCAGTTTGTGGTGCCCTTTGATTTGCGGGATATCGGCGAAAATGGCGCTGATGATGGCTTTTTCCGCATCCGGCATTTCGCGGTCCATCAGGTTGTTGAAGGCGCGGATGCCCAGCGGCTTGGTGCTCCACAGCACGATCAGCGCGATCAGGATCGCAATGGCCGCATCTGCCCACATCAGCCCGGCCCAGGCGCTTAGGGCAAACGCCGCCAGCACGCCGAGGTTGAACAGGATGTCGCCGACATAATGCATGCGGTCGGCGGCGATGACGAGGGATTTGGTGCGGCGGGTGACATAGGTTTGAAAGAGCACCAGCGCAGTGGTCAGCACCATGCCCAGGACGCTGACGCCAATACCCAGCTCCGGATTGCTGAGCGCCAGATGCGGGTTGGCGAGCCGCTCGATGGATTGTAGCAGGATCATCGCCATCGCCGCGAAAATGAAGGCGCATTGGGCGAGGCCGCAAATATCCTCGATCGACGTGTGGCCGAAGCGGTGGTCGTCATCCGCCGGTTTCAGGGAATAGCGCACGGCGGCCATGTTCACGAGCGACATCAGCACATCGAACACCGAATCGGTGAAGGAGGAGAGCATGGCCAGCGAATCGGTTTTCCACCAGGCGATGAGCTTGGCGACCAGCAGGATGCTGGCGACCGCGACCGACGCATAGCTGGCGCGGCGCAGGAGCTTGCCGTGCGGCCCACCTGCCGCCGCTGCATCCGGCAGGGCAAAATGGTTGTGGGCGTGGCCGTGGTGATGGTCGTGGTGATGTGCCATAGGGCAGCTATGCCCCAGTCAGGTTATTGTTGCAACCGGCAATCGTCGCCCGTATGGATGCGTGGGTGCGGGTGTAGCTTAGTGGTAAAGCATCAGCCTTCCAAGCTGACTATGAGGGTTCGATTCCCTTCACCCGCTCCAAATCCCCCACCGCATTTTTCCGTTGCAGCCTGCATGCAAGTCCGTTAAATAGCGGCCATCTTCGCGCTGGAGCGCATGCCGCGCGCGCGAGTCAATGACATTGAATTAGGAGTAAATACATCATGGCGAAGGAAAAGTTCAACCGTACGAAGCCGCATTGCAACATCGGGACG